>JALQWJ010000346.1 GCA_023258775.1 Burkholderiaceae bacterium
CGGATGCGCCTGAAATTAGTCCGTATCCCATACCGATCATCGCAAGTCCCGGAAGGGCGCTCTGGGGTGAAGGCCATAGGCTCAATAGGACCGCACCACATAAGGCCCAGAGCTGTGCGCCCGCCATGACGAAGGCAAGGCGATAGCGATCGATCAACCAACCTCCGCCGATGCGGGCAGCAGCGATTGCCCCAGTAATCAATGTTGTTGCGCCAAGGGCGGTACCTAAACCTGCGCCATAGGCTTGCATAATGCCTGCGGCCTGACTCATGACCATCAGTCCGGCCGAGGCGGCGAGGGTAAAGACTGTGCTCAAATGGAGAAAAAGAGGCCACTGAGTCATTCGCTCTGGAACCTTGGCGTGAAGTCCAAATGGCGTACTTTGTCTTGCGGCTTGTCGGATCAAGGCGCTCGCAAAAAGACCGCTGCATGCGATCGCAAGCGCAAGCAATCCAAGCGTTTGCCTTAAACCGACTGATTCGATGGACCAACCCATCAGTGGGGCGCCAAACATGGCACCTAAAGGATAAAGGCTGACCACATAGCCATTGATGAGTCCTCGATTAGGGAAATGAAACTGGTTGACAAGTTGCTGGACGCTTGTGAAAACAATGCCGCCTCCTAAACCGAAAAGTACGCTGTAGGACAGGATTAAAGCTGCTCTGCTCTCGGCGACTGCTGTTAATCCAAGACCAATCGCAGCAAGCAAGCTCGCGCTTGCGATCAACAGGGGTATGGATATGTGCCGATAAAGGTTTGGGGCAATGTTCATGCCGACTGTCAACACGATGCTTGCAAGGCCGAAGACAAGCGTCATATCTGCCCTTTGCAGCGACAGTGCAGCCTCCATAGGCTTGAGTAGCACACTAAACGCATAAATCGTCCCGAAGGGTAGATTGGCAAGACTTGCCGCGATGAGAAGCTGTTTTGAACCTGAAGTGCTCACTAATCTGCTTTCGGAACCCTTTGCCCGGGACGGGTGCTTAAGTCTAGTTCAGAATCCGTCAATCATGATTGAAGCACGCACTTAAGGAGTTCAAATTGAGTCGTTATCAGTTTTTTGTTTCGATGGATGTACAAAGCGACAAAGAAGCCCTATTCAACGAAGTTTATGACAGTGAGCATGTCCCTGAGCTCTTAAAGGTGCCTGGCGTGTTGCGGGTTGAGCGTTCCAAACTTATTGATGGCGCTGTCTTGATCGGTGGTGTGAAGAAGGCCCTGGCAAACGAGGGCGTTGCGCGCTATCTGGCGGTTTACACCTTAAGCAGTCCCGACGTTATCCATTCAGAGGCATGGGCAGTTGCCGTGGAAAAGGGGCGTTGGCCTGATGCGGTCAGACCTTATACATCTAATCGGCAACATCTATTGCGCGAAATCATTGCCCAGGCTTCTGCGCCTGTTTAACCAAGGACTGAGTCACGATGTCATTTCCAATCACCGGTGAATTCTTAACGCTTCATGAAATTGTCCGCAAGGCAAGGCAAAACCTCAATGAGAATCACTGGCAATAT
>JALQWJ010000347.1 GCA_023258775.1 Burkholderiaceae bacterium
ATAGTCAAGATCTTCGTTGGGCAAATGCAAAAGTGCACTTGATATGGCTTTAACTGTACCTCGCAGCGATTGCGTCGATACGACTTGCGATGACACTACGGCATTGCTGCGCTGTGCCTCATCCAGTGATAAAGCAAGCGTCTTAGGCTTAAATGATGGCGGAAGGCTCCCATAGGCTTCATCAAGAAAGCGTCGCACCTGAGCATCAGTGATCGCTGGCAGTGAGCTCAGTGCTAACTCGCTTAAATCGTCCATAGGCCACTGATAAGGCGCCCCTGTATCAGGGTGAATGCCATAAGCCACAAATTGCTGGCCAAGCCCTAAAACTTCGATGGGTTGGCGCTTAAAGCCTGCAAAAGGTATGTCTGCTCGATAAAGTAAAAGCCGCTTGGGCGCTCTTCCGATACGAATCGCATTCGTCACACCCAGGCGCTCAAAAGCAAGCGTTTGAATGCCCTTTGCAAGCGCCTCATCGGGCACATCAATATCAATAGCAATCACGTTACCCGTTGCAACGCCAATGGCAGCATCTGGCCATGTCGCCCAAACATCAAGCTCATAGGCTGTCGTTTCGCGCATCCCGTGGCGAGACCACTGCGGATAGTCAAACCACTGACCTTGTCGCATCATGCCTGGCTTTTTGGTGCCTGGCTGAATGGGCAAGATCCGATAGCCAGCATCAAGAAGCGCCTCACCGTAGCGGGCCATAAACTGAATGCTCATCGGCATCGTGTTGGGGGCGAGTACTTCGGTAGCAGCCATCAAAGCGCGGCCTTTAGGTCGTTGTGCTTTGATTGGGATGCTGCGTGCTGTTCGTTGCGCAACCCATCAGTAAAGCCTGTAACAATCACATCAATCAAGGTGCACCACTCATCAAAGCTGTAGTGCTGAAGATCGGTCTTTTGGATCGACTCGATGTATTGGCCAGCTTGCAAGCTCGCATGGCGAAGCGCAGCTTGCTCAAAACGGTTGGGATCAATCATGCCTTTTTCCTTTGCAGCAAGGTCCATACAGGTCATGGAGCAAAGCGCAAAGACCGGTGCGTCAAGCTCAGCGCTCGATGGCATTGCAGGCGTATAGCCAAAGCCTCGTGCGAAGCGCCTGCATATGGCGCATAGCTTTGACTTTTTGGGTGCTCGTCTGACGCGCGCCTCGCTCGCTTGAGCCTGGGCAAGTAAAAGATCGAGCTGCGATGCGAATGCGCTTGTCTCCATCACTGACATATACGGGTCGAGACACACAAAATGCTCAGGCTACTGAAAAGCATTGAAGCGTTTTAGCCCACAAACAATAGGCAGCGCTTCACTTCTATAGTACTTAGTGATACAGTAATCCATGGAGCGCAGCTTTAAAGTCAAGACCTTCGAGCGTTGGATGCGCAAGGCAGGCCTTACCGATGCCATGCTTAGGGTTGCCGTTGAGGAGATGTCTAGAGGGCTTATTGATGCAAGCCTTGGTGGTCATCTTGTGAAAAAGCGTGTCGCAAGAACCGGTTA
>JALQWJ010000348.1 GCA_023258775.1 Burkholderiaceae bacterium
AACTGAGACCATACCTTGTTGCGAGCTATGCCAGGATCGTATCTGCCGCCTTCAGTAGCTTTAGCATACTTGCCGAATAAATCTTCTACCGCTCTTATCTTGTCAATCTCTGCATCGCGAGTGGATACATCTGCTTCACAACGGGCTGACAGTTCCAACAGAAGTACCCCGACTGAGTAGAGATCAGCTTCAAGGCCAGAGGTGCCATCGTCTTGAATCCTGTAAGCGGAAGTAGAGCCTCTGTCAGGCGTAAAGGCAGTGTCGCTTAATCTTGACTCAATCTTAGAAAGCTTTGATAACCCGCCCGTATCAATAAGCATCAACTTCTTAGCAGTTTGATCGTAAAAAGCGTTTTCAAACTTTATATCGCCATGAACAAAACCGCGTTTGCCCAGAACCTCAATCGCGTGAAGTAGTCCAAGCGCAATTTGTTTCACATCCCCCGTGCAATCGTTCCGGGATTGTCATACTCCTCTCCGAGATACTCGAATAGATCTACGCCTTTAGATCTATCTTATATAACACTAATAATCTCCAACGAATAGCCTGGCGTTTGCTCGCCGGAAGGATCACTGTCGAGCGATAGGCGATGCTTAGCCCAGGCCCTGAATTCCCTATCTCCAACTTCGACAATGAAATCTCTCCTCGCGCCAGCAGCGTCGGTTTCGCTGACGACAAAGTGAGTCGGCGCAACCAGAACTTTCTTCACTGCTTCATGTAAGAAGGATGCAGTTGCTTCTTGAGTGCGCAATAGCTTTGCCTCACCCTTGACTGCAAAATCCGGATCTAACCCTAGTGGCCAATAGTCATCGTCCTTAAACCTTTTGTAGATCTTTGGTTGCCCATAGAGTTGCATTTCGAAGACTTCCCACGTTGCTGGAAATAAGCTAAATCGTGTACACGTGTCCACGCCAAGTTAGTGGACATGTGTACACCATGCATAAACGTGGGCCCTATCAATTATTAAATCTAAAGCGCTGGCTATGATGTGTTTCGCGGACAAGTAATCCGCAAGCTAGTCAAGGTGTGTTGCTTGGACGCTTACATGACTTCTATGCCTCAAAAATTTGTGATCTTTGATTTGGAAACTACAGGTCTTGATCCGCATGAAGATCGCATTATCGAAATGGGCGCGATTAAGGTCGACAAGCAAAAACTGCTCGAAACGCTCGATACCATGTCCTGGCAGTGCTTTGTAAAACAAAGCGAACCTCTCAGTGGATTCATAAAAAATCTGACAGGCATTACTGACGAAATGCTAAAGGACGACGAAACGGAAGCGGAAGCGGAAGCGTTACAAGGCTTTTTTGATTTTGTTGGCGACTATCCTTTGTATGCTTACAACGAAAAGTTTGATGTTGGCTTTGTGAACAACTACTACCCAAGGGTCTACATGGGTGGTTGGTATGGGCACCGAGGCTACGGCAGACGCTGGCGGTAAATCCGAGC
>JALQWJ010000349.1 GCA_023258775.1 Burkholderiaceae bacterium
ACAACTTCTATTACGCTGGTTACCGCTGCTGAGCATCGCTTTCTGGCGCGCGATGCAATACATCAGGCAGGACTTGAGTGTAGGCTTTTGCTTGAGCCGACCGGTCGCAATACGGCCCCTGCCATTCTCGCGGCAGCCATTGAGCTTGAAAAACGCGCTGGTCCAGAAGCCTTGATGCTTGTTGTACCAGCTGACAATTTCATACCCGATGCACAGGCATTTGCAAGATCGGTATGGGCTGGTATCGAACAGGCCAAAGCGGGTTGGTGGGTTATTGCAGGTGTCGTCCCGAGCTATCCGGCAACAGGCTATGGTTACATTGCCTTAAATAGCGAAGCAGCACGAGAAGCCATTAAAGCGGGCGCCAACCCCAATTGCGCCTATCCCATTAAGGGATTTGTTGAAAAGCCCACGCTTGAACGCGCGCAAAGCATGCTGCTGGACGGTGGCCACTTTTGGAATGCTGGCATCTTCCTTGTGAGTGCTGGCACTGCAATTGATTCAGCGAAGATGCATTGCCCAGGCATGCTTGAGCAGCTCAATCAGGCCTTTGATGAAGCAAACCAAGACCCACAAGCCAACGCCCTGACCACTTCTCCAACAGAACTTAACGATCTGGGCTTAGGTAAAAGTTTTTCAAATGCTCAAAGCATCAGCATCGACTATGCAGTGCTTGAAAAGCATGACAAGGTCGCTATGGTTCCGTTTTCAGGCGCTTGGAGCGACGTTGGAAGCTGGAAAACAGTCGCAGAAATTAGCTGTGAGCCCGATGAGGAAGGTAATCGAAGCATTGGTTTAGCCCATATACTTTGTAATAGTCGTGATAACTTTGTCTATGCGCCACTGCGCCCGGTTGTCACTGTTGGTATTAAGGATTTGCTTATTGTCGACACGCCCGATGCAGTGCTCGTTGCCCACCAATCGGCCGTCGAACAGGTTAAGGATGCAGTGGCCGAGCTCGACCGGCGCGGGGTGAGTCAGGCGCGATTACACCGTCGTGTTGCAAGGCCATGGGGTACCTATGACTCTATTGACGCTGGCGATCGCTTTTTGGTCAAGCGCATCACGGTGAATCCCGGCTCAGCGCTGTCATTGCAAATGCATCATCACCGTGCTGAACACTGGATCGTTGTGAAAGGTACAGCGAAAGTCACCCGAGGCGATGAGGTTTTTCTGCTGACTGAAAATCAATCGACCTATATTCCTTTAGGGGTGAAACACAGGCTTGAAAACCCTGGCAAAGTACCTTTGGAAATGATTGAAGTCCAGTCGGGTAGTTACCTAGATGAAGACGATATTGTTCGTTTTTCTGATCAATATGGTCGGCAGGTTTTATCGACTTAAAGGTCAGCAACGGATACTTGCTTGTGAAGCACGAGATTGCGAGTTAGGTTAGGTGCCAGTTTATTTGATGCCGCCTCTAAATG
>JALQWJ010000034.1 GCA_023258775.1 Burkholderiaceae bacterium
AAGGCTGTTACATCGCCGGCTGCCTCAGCGACAGGATGGTGCCAGCGATTAAGCAAAACTTCGGCGACGCGGTAGATCACCGGACCTAAAATGCCTGGCAGTAAAATATAGGCAAGAAGCGGTCCAAAAACATGTCGATGTGATGCGATCAGCGCGTGGTCAATGGCCTGCCGGCAAACCACGTTGGAGTCGAAATCTTCGGTTGCCGACCCTGAGGCTAAGACTGCTTGATCTTCCAAATCGCGTCCTCTCAACCAAGCCTGCAAAATAATAAAAGCTCGCGATGGATCGCCCTCCGAGAAGGCGCGTTGTATGGCTGAAAAAGGGCCGCTGAATCGCCGAAAGCCGATAAAGAGGTAAAGCACCACAACGTGAAGCGCAAACTGAAGCAGGACGTGACTGCGGGCAGCGAACCAATCAAGTCCGATTGCGAGCGCCGACGACACAACCATCATCAGCCCCCAAGCTTTCCAGCCGTCAAATCGACCGCCCATATCGGTCAAACGCCGCAATGCGTCGGCCACGGTTTCAAGCTGTTCAATGACAAGTTGTCGAATCGTCAGATTTCGACCTTGATCAATCAGCAATGCAACAATAAGCGCGAGAAATCCCATGTACCGATTTTGCCTGAGGCGAGCCCAGAAGAACGCTGCAATTGCCTAGGACTCGATCGGGAAAAGATCCCGATGCGCGTGCAATAGATGATAGAAATTTCGCAACATCGCCGCAGTCGCGCCCCAGATGAAAAACTCATGACTGCGCTGTTTGATCTTTTCCCCGCGACCAGGATCGGCAAATCTCATGGCCTCATGCTTATCGCAGCGCCACGGCATCGAATAAAAGGCGCGTCGCCCTTCGGGCGCTTGCCAGTGGTGTCGTCGGTGATTCTTTGGATCAAATACAAAAGAAAGCGGTACTTCAAAAATCGAGGCAACCTCGCTTGGGTCTGGCTCAAGGTGCTGATGAAGATCAATTGCATATGTGATCAAAGCGACCACCGGCTGCACACGATAACCAGAGCCCGTCACATAGGGTGGCAGTTGGCCAAGGGGAATTAGCCGCTCGGTTTGCAGGCCAATTTCCTCCCTCGCCTCACGACAAGCAGCATCGAAGGAGGAACGATCCGTGGGTTCGATCCGTCCTCCAGGTAAAGCAACTTGACCGGCGTGATCACGCATGCTCGCATTGCGCTCGGTCAACAAGATTCCACCGCCTGCAGTCAGTGCAATCAGAACAGAGGCATCTCGAATCGGACCATCGACCCAACGGGTTCTGTCGCCGTCAAGCGCAGGCGCCCAAGATCGCTGGCTTAAGAAAACAGCCTTCCAGTCATCCTCTCCGAGATTAGCTGCGGCAAGCGCCGGCAAGCCGTCGTGGGCAGGCTCAAAGGGAACCGCGCGGGGATCCCCAACGCGGCTCTTACTCAGGCGCTAGCCTTCGCAGCAACCGGTGCACGACCCGGCAACTTTTCTTTAATCCGAGCAGATTTGCCAGAGCGATCACGCAAGTAGTAAAGCTTGGCCCGACGGACGTCGCCTCGGCGCTTGATTTCGATTGAAGCGATTAGAGGCGAATAGGTTTGGAAAGTTCGTTCAACACCCTCGCCCGAAGAGATCTTGCGAACGATGAACGATGAGTTAAGGCCTCGGTTACGCTTGGCAATAACAACGCCCTCATAGGCTTGAACGCGCTTGCGGTTTCCTTCAACGACATTAACGCTCACAATAACGGTGTCGCCTGGCGAAAACGCGGGAATTGTCTTCCCGAGGCGAGCGATTTCCTCTTGCTCGAGTTGCTTAATTAAGTCCATTTCAATCTCCGATCATCATTGGCGTCGCTGGTTTTTGATCGGGTGCTACTTCGCTTATTTGGATACTGCGTTGAATCGATGCGCGCCAAGAGGATGACAGTCCGAGATTCTAGCTTGAATTCGCCCAAGTGCCAATTCACCACTTGTATCCACCCACCTGAGGCGTTATACTTTCAGGTTTTCGAGGACATCACATGGTCGTCATTCGTCTTTCACGGGGTGGTGCAAAGAAACGCCCCTTCTACAACATCGTGGCAGCGAGCAAACGCAATCGCAGAGACGGTGCATTCATTGAACGTCTTGGCTACTACAACCCAGTTGCATCTGGTGCCGAGCAGGGACTGCAAATTGCCCTCGACCGAGTTCACCACTGGAAGCAACACGGCGCCGAGCTTTCCCCCGCAGTTGATCGCCTGGTAAAGACATTTGCCGCCAAGCAGGCCGGCGCTGTCGCTTAAACAAGCAAAACCGGTGCCGCAGCTTAAGCCCTCCAAGCGAGGGCAGACGCGCGATCCGCCGAAACAAGGGTTTGGTAAGCAGGCCTTAGTACCTGAGAAACCTGGTAATCCTTTAGTCCCGCACCGTGCAGCGACAGGGGGACTGCCTGAGCAAACCATCGCCGCAACGAACGCCTCAAGGGCTTCAAACGCGTCCGTAGACGAACATTGGATTCCTGTTGCACGCGTTACCGACGCCTGGGGTTTGGCTGGTTGGATCAAGCTCGAGGTGTTCGGCGACACGCAGCGATCCGTGCTTAGCAAAGTAAAACGCTGGCGGTTTTCCTCGGTAAATCGAACGACCACGTCGGACACTGAGTTTGCGGTGATCGCTTCGCGAGCTCATGGTGGTGCGTGGGTAGCTCAACTTGAGAGCATCTGCGACCGTGACCAGGCACTTGCTCTCAAAGGGCAACAGCTCGAAGTCAAACGGAGCGACTTTCCGCGCCTGGCACGTGGTGAGTATTACTGGGTTGATCTTGTCGGTTGCGAGGTTTACAACCGAGATAATGAATTGCTTGGCAAAGTTATCGCCATGGATGATCATGGCGCCCACCCCTTGCTACAAGTTAAGCCGCCACGAGCCTCGCCCGATGACGCTGAATCGCCCGATAAAGCTAGATCGGTGGATGGTGCGGAATCATTGGATGGTGCGGAATCATTGGATGGTGCCGAATCGCTGGATGATGCCGAATCGCTGGATGATGCAGGATCAGTAGACGATGTTGTCCAAAGGGAGAAGGTCGGGCGAGCAGTTTTCTACATTCCTTTCGTCAAGCACTTTATCGATCGCGTTAGCATCGATGCAAAACGGATTGAAGTTGACTGGCATGCTGATTGGTGATGAGTCCTGTAATCCACTAAGCATTGCTTGCAGCGCCTGTAGGACTGCTTTGCACCCATTGATGTTGTCTCCGCCGATTGAATTCTTTTCTGTCGCGGACTTCGTTTCTGCGACCGACTTCGTTTCTGCCATGGACTTCGTTTCCTCCATGGGCTTCGTTTCAGCCCGAGGACATCCTAGTGGCAAGGGTAACCAGTGCGCTTTGATGTACTAACGCTGTTTCCGGAGATGTTTGGCGCTGTGACTCAATACGGGGTCAGTGGCCGCGCCTTTGCTTCAGGAATCTGGCATCTTCATTGCTGGAACCCTCGTGATTTCGCCACCAGGAAAATGGGCTACATCGACGATCGACCTTTCGGCGGAGGCCCTGGTATGGTGATGCAGGCGGCGCCGTTAAGTGCCTGTCTAAAGCAAGTTGATTCGCAACTAGGAAGACGACAGCACCGTATCTTGCTCAGTCCTGCAGGAAAGCCACTTCAGCAATCGGATATAAGGCGACTCGCCAGCTATTCGGGACTAAGTCTGGTGGCAGGCCGGTATGAGGGCGTCGATCAGCGTTTCGTCGATCGGGAAATCGACGAGATCTTTGCGCTTGGCGATATCGTGGTTTCGGGTGGCGAATTGCCCGCGATGATGCTCATCGATGCAATCCTGCGCTGGCTACCTGGCGTGCTGCAAGATGAGCAATCGGCTCAACAAGACTCCTTTGTCGATGGACTGCTCGACTGCCCTCACTACACCAGGCCCGAGTCTTGGGAAGGCCTTCGGGTTCCCCCAATCTTACTTGGCGGTGATCATGCGGCGATTGCGATCTGGCGTCGCCAGCAAGCCTTGATCGCAACAGCGACTCAGCGTCCTGATCTGCTCGAGCGAGCTCGGATGCAAGGTTTGCTCAGCGCCGACGATGAGCGAGCCATCGCCACTTCGCCGCTGTTTAAAGACTGAGCGAAGAGACCCATCACTCAGACGGCCTACCCCCTGAGACCGGCGACGAAGCCCTGAAGCAATGCCAGCAGCCTAGCATCGCAACAAAAGCCTAAAACTCGTCTACCTCAAGTGCCATTACTGCATCTGCACCAGCGCAAATCGAATGGGCAAGCGCTGCCGTCTGCGGCAACAAATGATCAGCGTAAAAGCTTGCGGTCATTAACTTGGCACGTAAAAACCCTCGGTCGCCCTTTTGCTCACCTAAGTGCTGGTAGGCTGCCAAGCCGGCACGCCCCAGTTGCCATCCCGAGCAAGCAAGACCAAAGAGCTTGAGAAAGTTCACCGATCCAGAAAATATTGCGTGAATATCCGATTTGCCAACCGACAACATCCAACTCACCGATTGCTCGATCGCGTCTGCCGCAACCTCGAGTTGCGCAGCAATTGCCTGCGGTGCCTTGCCAAGAGCCCTTTCGCCTCGGTCAGCCTCCTTAATCGACGATTCTGGCAGTGGGGCTAGCCCACGCAATTGCTTGGCGGTCGCTCGAATTTCAGAGGCTATGGCGCGTGCGGTTACGCCACCTTCACGTAGGGTTTTTCGACCAATCAAATCGTTGGCCTGAATCGCTGTCGTTCCTTCGTAGATCGGTAAGATGCGCGCATCGCGATAAAACTGGGCTGCACCTGTTTCCTCGATAAAGCCCATACCGCCATGGACTTGAACACCGATAGAGGTCACCTCAAGCGACATTTCGGTCGACCAACCCTTCACAACGGGCACCATAAACTCATACATGCGCTGCTGAAGTTGCCGCTGCTGAGCGTCAGGATGCTGATGCGCAAGGTCAAAGCATGCTGCCGTTGCCATAGCCATTGCCCGCGCACCCTCAACATGGGCCCGCATTGTCATGAGCATTCGTCGCACATCGGGATGATGTGCAATCGCTACCGGCGCTGAAGAGCCACCTACATCACGGCTTTGTACCCGATCCTTTGAAAAGCTGGCCGCCTTCTGATAGGCACGATCGGCAACAGCGATACCCTGAACACCAACCGCAAAGCGAGCGGCGTTCATCATGACAAACATGTACTCAAGACCGCGATTCTCTTCCCCGACCAAATAGCCAATGGCGCCAGCCTCAGCGGTGCTCCCAGACTCTGCTGCGATCGGAAACTTGCCGTCACCGTACAAAAGCACCGCAGTTGGCGAAGCCTTGATACCAAGCTTATGCTCGATCGATGTACAAAATACATCGTTACGATCACCGAGCGAACCATCGGTTTTAACCAAAAACTTCGGAACGATGAAAAGCGAAATGCCTTTTACACCTTCGGGAGCCTCGGGCGTGCGTGCCAACACCAAATGAATGATGTTGGAGGCCATATCGTGCTCACCATAGGTGATATAAATTTTTTGCCCAAAAATCCGATAGCTGCCATCGGCTTGTGGTGTCGCACGTGTACGAACCATCGACAGATCAGACCCCGCTTGAGGCTCTGTGAGGTTCATGGTGCCGGTCCACTCACCCGCAATCATCGAGGGGATAAAACGCTGCTTTTGTGCTTCGCTTCCAGCGGTATCGAGCGCCTCGATCGCGCCATCTGTGAGCAAAGGACAAAGGGCAAAACTTAAATTAGCGGCGTTAAGCATTTCGCCGCAGCAAGACGCAATCAGCTTGGGCAAGCCCTGTCCGCCAAAGTGTGAGCCGTGTTGCACGCCCTGCCAACCCGCAGCGGCGTATTGCGCAAATGCTTCCTTAAAACCGGGTGTGGTCGTAACAACGCCCTGGTTGACCACACTTGGCTGTTGATCACCAATCCAGTTGAGCGGCGCAATAACGTCTTGATTGAATTTCGCGCACTCTTCCAAGACTGCGGCTGCGGTTTCAAGATTGGCATCTTCAAAGCCCGGCAACTTACAGATTTGCTCAAGATTGGCCACATGCTCCATGTTGAAAAGCATGTCGGCAACAGGTGCAACATAGCTCATGGCTTACCCCAATGCAGCTTGTAGCTCAGGCACAGCCTGAAACAAATCGGCGACTAATCCGTAATCGGCCACGCCGAATATTGGCGCCTCAGCATCTTTATTGATGGCAACGATCACCTTAGAGTCCTTCATCCCGGCTAAATGCTGGATCGCGCCAGAAATACCGATCGCAACATAAAGTTGAGGCGCAACAATCTTTCCAGTCTGACCAACCTGCCAGTCATTAGGCGCATAGCCGGCATCGACCGCAGCCCTCGATGCACCCATCGCAGCACCAAGCCTATCCGCAATCGGTTCTAGAATTTTAAAGTTGTCTGAGGAACCCATACCGCGACCACCTGACACCACAACCTTTGCTGCCGTTAGCTCGGGACGATCCGATTTGGCTAGTTCCCGCGAGACGAATTGGCTCTTTCCCGTATCTGCTACAGCGTTGATTGCCTCAATCGGTGCAAGGCCTGCACCCAAGGCGGCCGCGTCAAAGCCGGTGGTACGTACGGTGATGACTTTGCTTGCATCAAGCGATTGCACCGTGGCAATGGCATTGCCAGCATAAATCGGTCGGGTGAAACTATCTGGGGCATTGACAGCGATGATGTCACTCAACTGAGCCACATCCAGGCGCGCCGCTATGCGTGGCGCGAGATTTTTACCGAAGGCGGTTGCAGGTGCGAGGATGTGGCTGTAGGCCGATGCCAGGGCGAGCACTTGCTCGGCAACATTTTCAGCGGTCTGTGCTTCAAAATGAGGAGCATCTGCATGAAGCACTTTGGCAATACCTGAAATACCCGCTGCAGCTTGTGCAACCGACGCACAGCCTGAGCCAGCAACGAGAACGTGAACCTCTGGCGCGGTTTGCAGTGCCGCGGTGACTGTGTTGAGCGTGCTCGGCTTAAGTTGGCCGTTTTCGTGTTCGGCAATCACTAGTGCAGTCATGTCAAATCACCTTTGCTTCATTTTTCAGTTTATCGACCAAGGTCGCAACGTCGGGCACCTTAATGCCCGCTGAGCGCCCTGGAGGATCGGTCACTTTGAGCGTCTTGAGGCGGGGCGTCACGTCAACACCCAAGTCAGCCGGCGTCAGGTGATCGAGTTGCTTTTTCTTGGCCTTCATGATGTTTGGCAAGGTCACATAGCGCGGCTCATTAAGACGCAAGTCAGTGGTAATAACCGCTGGCAGGGGCATGCTGAGGGTTTCAAGACCGCCATCGACTTCCCGGGTTACGTGCAAACTGCCACCCTGCAGATCAACCTTTGACGCAAAGGTTGCCTGTGGATAATTTGCGAGCGCTGCGAGCATTTGCCCTGTCTGGTTCGCGTCATCGTCAATGGCTTGCTTGCCAAGAATCATCAATCCGGGTTGCTCTCGATCTACCACGGCCTTGAGCAACTTAGCGACCGCCAGGGGCTGTAACTCAACATCGGTCTCGATCAAAATAGCACGATCAGCGCCTATCGCCATGGCTGTGCGCAATGTTTCCTGGCAGGAAGTCGTTCCAGCTGACACCGCAATAATCTCGGTCACCTGCCCCTTTTCTTTCAATCTGACAGCTTCTTCGACTGCAATCTCATCAAAGGGATTCATCGACATTTTGACGTTGGCAATATCGACACCCGTTTGATCGCTTTTCACACGGACTTTGACGTTGTAGTCAACAACCCGCTTCACCGGCACTAATACCTTCATGCGCTACATCCTCCGATTTAATTGTTCGATTCTACTGGAGCCCGCTTATGCTTCATGATTGTCGTTCACAGCCCACGTCGGCGAGCGCTTTTCAACAAATGCACTCACGCCCTCTCTGGTTTGCGCATCCATCATGTTGCAGGCCATGGTCTGCCCGGCGAGCTGGTAGGCAGCGGCGATTCCCATTTCAAGCTGTCTGTAAAACAATTGCTTACCTGCGCTTATCGCAACTTGAGGTTTGTCAATAATGCGCTTGCAAAGCTGTGTAACGGCGGCGTCGAGATGTTCTGTATCAACCACTTGATTGACGAGTCCTCGGTCCTTTGCTTCCTTCGCATCGATGAATTCGCCAGTGACCAGCATTTCAAATGCTTGCTTTCGCGACAAATTCCGCGTCAGAGGCACCGAAGGCGTTGAGCAAAAAAGACCCAAATTAACGCCTGATACGGCAAACTTTGCTTCACTCGATGCGATCGCCAGGTCGCACATTGCGACAAGCTGGCACCCAGCAGCTGTTGCAAGACCATGCACCTTCGCGATCACCGGCTGGGGCATTCGCTGGATACTCATCATCATTCGCGTGCAAGCAGCAAAAAGGCTCTGAAATTCGCGCTGATCTTCCATCTCAAGCATCTCGCGCAAATCGTGTCCTGCACAAAAGGCTTTGCCCTCTCCAGCGATAACAACAACCCGAATGCTGTCGTCGTTTGCGATGGCTTGTAGTTGCGCCGAGAGCGCGTCGAGTAATTGTCTAGACAGTGCATTGAATTGCTTGGGCCGGGCCATGGTGATCGTCGCAACGGCATGCTGACAAGCAAGGCTAAGGACATGGTCCTCCTCTCGAGCTGTGGCAGCACTCGCCCCGACGGCTGAAGCATCATTTCTACTTGTCATGTCAACGCCCCGCAATTTGTTGCATCGTTGTACGAAAGCTATCATCGTTCTCAAGGCAATAAAGCCTTTTGGACGACGATTTGAGCCGAGACGATGACAAAGGCGGTTTTTAAACTTGCGCTGATTGCGAACCTGCTTGTCGCTCTGGGATTTGGGCCGGGCCTTGCTGCAACGCTCGATGTCGATGACGTACCTGCCCCGGCCTGGTCGCCCGTACCCTTTGCACGTCCTGCTGACTTTGCGGCTTACATGGCACAACGCCATGCCTGGCCCAGGGAGAAAATCGACGCACTGCTCGTGGATTACAAAGCCAATGCGCAGGTGATTCGACTCATGGAGCCACCTGCGCAAAGCTTTAAGCGATCCTGGCAAAGTTATCGTAAGCGTTTTATCGAACCGAAACGTGTGGCAGCCGGGGTGAATTTTTGGCAGGAGAACCAAGATGCACTTGATCGCGCCAGCAAACGCTTTGGGGTGCCCGCTTATGTCATCGTTGGCATTATCGGTGTTGAGACGATTTACGGGCGCAACACAGGAAGCTTTCAAGTTCTCGATGCCCTAGCCACGTTAAGCTTTGACTATCCGCGTCGAGCCGCATATTTTTCGAAGGAACTCGAACACTTCTTGCTCTGGACCGAGGAACAGGGCATCGACCCCAAGACCATACGCGGTTCATTTGCCGGTGCCATCGGCCTGCCCCAGTTCATGCCCGGAAGCATCCGGCGACATGCAGTCGACTTTGACGGCGATGGCAGCATCGACCTCGGTGCAAGCAAGGCAGACGCTATAGGCAGCGTGGCGTCTTTCCTGAAGCGACACGGCTGGCAAAGTCAGTCCAAGCAAAAAACTCGGGTGCACTTGCAACTCAAACCACAACAAGAAGCAAGTGAAGAGGCCCGAAAAAAGATCCTGGAGGCAGGCTGGCAGCCTCGTTTGCAAAAGCGTGACATCGAAAAAGCAGGCCTGGGGTTTCCCAAGGAGTCAAAGGATAGGTCCGATCCCCAAAAGAAGGAAAAGCCAAAGCAACAAACTAGGGAGAAGTCGGATCAAAAGGACGCCGCTGGTGCGCATGCCTGGGCGGTATTTGAGCTTCCCAATGCCGATGCACAAAGTACTTGGATTGCGACCGATCACAACTTCTGGGTGATTACCCGCTACAACCAGTCACCTTTTTATGCCATGGCTGTTCTTGAGTTGGGCGAGGCAGTCCGCGATGAACGCCGGCGCCAATTAGCAAAGCCCTCAGAGGCTGCTACAAGCGCTGAGGTCAAGACAAAAAACATCGCTACAAAAACTCAATCTGCAGAATCAAAGGCCGTTGGTCAGGCAATACCAAAAGATACCAAGATTAAGTCTGCAGACGGGAAGCACGATGACTAAGCAGCGCGTTCATAACCCCTGTGGCCACAATCAAACCCATCCCGACCAATGACCAGCGATCAGGGAAGTGATCGAAAACCAGCCAACCCATGAGCAAAGCGGTGAGCGCCTGCGCATAACTATAAGGTGCAAGGGTTGACACAGGTGCTGCTGCGTATGCCTTGACCATCAAATGATGGCCGTAGGCGCCAATCGCCCCCATGGTGAAAAAAGCGAACCAGTCCAGAATGCTCGTTGGCCAGAGCCAATAGCCCGGGGCGATTAAGCTAAATAAGAGCGTAGCAACCAGAGCACCGATAAACAAGGTCGGGGTCGCCGGATCGCGGCCCGAGAGCTTGCGGGTGAGAATGGCATAGGCGGCAAAACAAAATGCTGTCACTAACGGGAGTAAGGAAGCCCAGGTAAAGGCCGCAAATCCTGGTTTCATAATCAATAACACCCCGGTAAAACTAAAGCCTAGCGCGATCCAGACCCGCTTATTGGGTTGCTCTCCGAGCAGGAAAATCGCGAGCCCAGTGACCAGGATGGGGGCAATTTGAGCAATGGTCGATGCCTCCGCAAGAGGCATCAAACGGAGTGCCGAAAAAAAACAAAGTGTT
>JALQWJ010000350.1 GCA_023258775.1 Burkholderiaceae bacterium
TTCTTAGGAAATCCATGGCTGCCATGTCTTCGGGAGTTGCCTCTTCGGGATTAAACCACTCACCCGGATCATTGGCCATCGCATCATTAAAGCCTGTTGCATACGGACCGGGATTGATCAGGCATACATCTACGCCGAATAAGGCAAGCTCGGCTCGAAGTGCATTTCCGAATGCCTGAATGGCATGTTTGGTCATAGTGTATGGACCAGAACCCATACCAGCGCGAACGCCGCCAATCGAAGAAACGATCACGATTCGCCCGCTACGCCTTTTGCGCATGCTTAGGGCGACCTGCTGTGTGATCGCGACTGTTGCAAACACATTGACCTCAAAAACCCTGCGCAGACGATCGATCGGGATCAGCGATACTGGGCCAGTCTGCCCAAGCGCGGCATTAGCAAAAAAGACGTCGACTTCGAGGCCTTCCACCTGATCTCTATCCTCGGCCTTGGTGATATCGAGCTTGATGATCTCTATGGGCAAGGATTGCTCGGAAAGCACTTGGGCCTGTTGGTCATTGAGCACCGTTGCGATGACATGGTGTCCTCGCTTGGCAAGCGCCACAGCTGCACCCATACCAAAGCCGCTTCCAGCACCTGTAATCAGTATTCGTTTTGACATCATCTACCCTTGTCTTGCTACGTTTTAGACTTAATAAACTTCACTAGGCTTTGCGCACGCGTCGAACCTTGCCTGGCGAAGCACGAAAAATCGCATAGCTCGAAACCAGACAAGCCACCATGCAGATCATGAAGGCAAGCCGATAACTTCCCTGCTGATCATGGATCCATCCTGCAAGCCAGGGACCAAAAGCCCCACCCCCTAATAAGGCAATGTTGATCAAGCCGAAAATTGCAGCGAAGTGTTTTCCTTGAAAAAGCTCTGCGACCATGGCTCCCATGACCGAAGTGAGCGAATAACCAAGAAAACCTTGCGAAAACACCATTAAGACCAACCAACCGGTCCAAGGCGAATGCTCAAGCATCAAAAGTGCAAAGTAACAAATCGCAAAGCCTAGACAACCGATCGACCAGACTGCCTCGCGCCCTATCCGGTCTGACGCGGCACCCAAAAGTATTTGCCCGGGTATCGCAACAACGCTCACCCATCCCAGCGCCCAGGCCGCCAGGCTTGGATCAAAGCCAAGTTCGAGCAAGTACTTCGTCTGATGAACCTGAACGGCGTACCAAGCGACCAGCGCACAGAAAAATCCGCCACAAATCCACCAGAATCGCCTGGTCTGCAAGGCCGCCTCGACAGTCCATTCCTTCGCAACCCAGTCAGCATCAATAACCTGGTGAGAACTCATCGGCAACTTTCCTGATGAGCCCTGTGTACTGTGGCTATCGCCGTCAGGCAGCAAACCCATGTCCTCGGGTTTTCGCCGCACAAAACGATTCAAGGGTAAGGCTAT
>JALQWJ010000351.1 GCA_023258775.1 Burkholderiaceae bacterium
CCAAGCACTTTTCACCGCCTTTGTGAATGTTCAGGCTCCTATACAGCAGGGTCGTTTGCGTGTACTCGCCCAGGCTCAAGCTCAGGCGAGCCCGGCCTTGAGCAACACGCCCCGTTTTGCCGATCTCGGCTATCCTCGCGTTAATGCGCTACTTTTCAATGCGGTAGCGGCGCCTGCCGGGACAGCCGATGCTCTCATCGACCAAATGAATCAGCAGATTAACGCTGTTTTGGCTGAAGCATCAATCAAGGATGCGCTCGCGAAATCGGGTATGGATCCGATTGGCGGAACAAGTCAAGCAATGGCCCAATTACTTGCTCAAGAGGAAGCTCGCTGGGCACCAATTGTGAAATCGCTTCGCATTGAAATGGGTTAACGCTTTTAACGAGCTAAGGAGCATTACTTGGCTCGGGGCCTTAACAGTCTATTTTTATATTTCGACGGGCAAGATCAAGCTATGAATACCGAACAAATCGCAGCGATCAGAAAGGACTACCAACATGCATGCTTGGATGAATCCGATGCGGGCGACGAGCCGATGGCCCTTTTTCGACGCTGGTTCGACGAGGCTGTTCACGCCCAGGTTAGCGAGGTCAATGCTTTTAGCCTAAGTACGATTAACGAGGCCGGTCGACCTAGCGCTCGGATTCTCTTGCTCAAGGGCATCGAGCATGAAGGATTTACATTCTTTACCAATTATCAGAGCGCCAAGGGGCAGGATATTGAGCAGCGATCCGCCGTTGCGCTTGTGTTCTTGTGGGCTCCGCTTGAACGACAAGTACGTATTGAGGGATTTGCCCTCAAGGTGAGCGATGAAGAGTCCGATGACTACTACCGTTCACGACCACTTGGAAGCCGACTTGGCGCCTGGGCTTCACCACAAAGTACGGTCATTGCCTCGCGAGATGTGCTTGAAGCCGAGGAAGCCCGCTACAAAGCACAATGGGGTGATTCTCCGCCAAGGCCGCCCCACTGGGGTGGCTATCGAGTGGTTCCTGACATGATCGAATTCTGGCAGGGACGAAGCTCGCGCCTCCATGACCGACTGCGCTATCGACGCGCAGCGCCGAGCACTCAAGCGCCATGGCAGCGAGAACGGCTTGCGCCTTAGACCCCTTTGCTAATTCACCCTTTGCTACTTCAAATACTTTGAAAACTGCTTGCGAAACTTTGCCACTTTGGGCGCCACAACGCCCATGCAATAGCCCTGAAATGGATTGCGTTCAAAGTAATTCTGATGATAAGACTCTGCTCGCCAGAATCGTTCAAGCGGAACAATTTCAGTAACAATCGGTGCGCCAAATACTTTGGCGGCTTCAAGCTCGGCAAACAATGTTTGGGCCACCCTGACCTGCTCCTCGTCAAGTGTGAAGATCACTGAACGGTACTGG
>JALQWJ010000352.1 GCA_023258775.1 Burkholderiaceae bacterium
AACGACAGCCAGCGTCAGGCTACCAAGGATGCGGGTCGAATTGCTGGACTGGAAGTCAAACGGATCATCAACGAGCCAACAGCAGCAGCGCTTGCCTTCGGTCTTGACAAGGCTGGTGGCGCAGATCGAAAAATTGCGGTCTACGATTTGGGCGGCGGTACATTCGATGTATCGATCATTGAGATTGCCGATGTCGATGGTGAAAAGCAATTCGAAGTCTTATCAACCAACGGCGATACCTTTTTGGGCGGTGAGGATTTTGATCAGCGCATCATCGACTACATCATCGCGGAGTTCAAGAAAGAGCAGGGCGTTGATTTGTCGAAGGATGTTTTGGCACTGCAACGCCTCAAAGAATCTGCTGAGAAGGCCAAGATCGAGCTTTCATCAAGCCAGCAAACTGAGTTGAATCTACCCTACATCACTGCTGATGCAAGTGGTCCGAAGCATTTGAATTTGAAAATGACACGTGCCAAGCTCGAATCCTTGGTTGACGAGTTGGTCGAACGCACGATTGAGCCCTGCCGCAAAGCACTTAAGGACGCGGGGCTTAAAACTGCTGACATCCACGATGTGATTCTTGTGGGTGGCATGACCCGTATGCCCAAGGTTCAAGAGAAGGTTAAGGAGTTCTTTGGTCGCGATCCCCGACGGGACGTGAACCCCGATGAAGCGGTCGCTGTTGGTGCAGCGATCCAGGGCGCTGTCTTATCTGGCGATCGCAAGGATGTGCTCTTGCTTGATGTCACGCCCCTCACCTTGGGGATCGAAACCCTCGGTGGTGTGATGACTGCAATGATTAAGCGCAATACAACCATCCCTACCAAGCATTCACAGGTGTTTTCAACGGCCGAGGATAACCAGCCTGCGGTGACCATTAAGGTCTTCCAGGGAGAGCGTGAGATAGCCTCGGGCAACAAATTGCTAGGCGAGTTTAATTTGGAAGGGATTTCTGCTGCACCGCGTGGTATGCCGCAGATCGAGGTCACCTTTGACATCGATGCCAACGGCATTTTGCATGTCTCTGCCAAAGACAAGAACACAGGCAAAGAAAATAAAGTCACCATCAAGGCGAATTCGGGTCTGTCCGAAGACGAAGTTCAAAAAATGGTGAAGGATGCGGCTTCCTATGCCGATGAGGATCGTAAGCGGGTCGAGTTGGCTAACACCCGAAATCAAGCTGACGCGATGATTCATTCGGTAAAAAAATCGCTCGAAGAGCAGGGTGCTGGCCTTGAGTCAACCGAAAAGGCAAGAATTGAGGCTGCGATTGCTGATGCGGAGCAGGCGATCAAATCCGATGACAAGGATCAGATCGATGCCAAGCTAGAGGCCTTGATGAAGGCATCAGAAAAGCTCGC
>JALQWJ010000353.1 GCA_023258775.1 Burkholderiaceae bacterium
ATGCGGTTTTCTGGGAGTTTATGGGAGTAGCCTCATGCGTGGTAGCGATGACTTCTTTCACAGCCGCATTGATCAGATGATTGATTTAAGACACCCTCTTGCGGTGCTCGCCTCGCATATGCCATGGCAGGAGATCGAAGCGTCCTTGGCCAAGCAGCTGGCGCGGGAAGTCAAAAAAGGTCGAAGCATTCAGGAGATGGGTCTTTTTGGTTCCCAGACCGTGGTGCTTGGTGCGGGCTTATCCAATGCGGGTCGTCCCCGTCTGCCCTTTCGCCTGATGGTGTCACTGCTTTATTTGAAGCACGCCTATAACGAAAGCGATGAAGGTTCGGTCGAGCGTTGGTCGGAGACACCCACCTGGCAATACTTCTCGGGCATGGATTACTTTGAACATCGTGCTCCTTGTGACCCAAGCTTGATCGGTAAGTTCCGCAAGTTGATTGGGGGGGAAGGGGTTGAGGAGTTACTGGCTAAGACCATTGCGGTTGCTGTCAACCTGAAACTTATCAGCAAGAAGGCTTTAGAGACGGTGGTGGTGGACACTACGGTGCAACCCAAGGCCGTAGCTCATCCCACCGACAGTCGCTTGCTTGAGGTGTGCCGCGCCAAGCTGGTGGGACTGGCCAAAGCGGCTGGCATTGCCCTTAAGCAAACCTTTGCCAAAGAAGGCAAGAAGCTGACCCGTCAGGCCTCGGGCTATGCCCATGCCAAGCAGTTTCGCCGGATGAGAAAGCCTTTAAGGCGCCAGCGCACGATCGTTGAGAAATTGATGCGTGGCATGCAAACGAAGATGGACACACTAGCTCAGAGCATCAAAGACATGCTCCAGTCAGGGCTTGCGAAAGCACAGCAGCTGGTGAATCAAACCAAGCAGCGTAAAGCGAAGGGACCGAAACTCTACAGCTGGCATGCACCAGAAACAGAGTGCTTGGCCAAGGGTAAGGCACGCACCCCTTATGAGTTTGGCGTGAAAGTCGGGATCACAAGCACGATCAAGGGTAACCTGATCCTGGGTGCTCGAAGCTTTCCCCATAACCCCTATGATGGTCACACCTTAAACGAACAACTCGAGCAAGCACAGATTCTCAGCGACAGCACGATCCGTAACGTTTATGTTGATCTGGGCTATCGCGGCGTGGATGCCGATAACCCCACCGTGAGCATCAAGCATCGAGGCAAATCCAAGCGGCTTACCGAACAAGAGCGGCGCTTACTCAAGCGCAGACAGGCCATTGAACCGATCATCGGTCATCTGAAAGCCGATCACCGCATGAATCGATGTCATCTCAAGGGGCAAACGGGGGATGCGATCCATGCTGTGCTGTGTGCAGCGGGCTATACTAATTTTTCTGTAAG
>JALQWJ010000354.1 GCA_023258775.1 Burkholderiaceae bacterium
AGGGGTGAGTTTCTCGGTCATGCGCAAGTCCTATGTTTGTCTTTGTAGCGATGCCTTATTGCCATGCTTGTCTATAAACCGCGTGAACGTGTGATTCATCCAAATGCGCGGGCGTACAGGCAGGATGCATGCTGATGTTGGGGTAAAGCGACGCGACATCAATACTTAGATCGCTATACCGAGAAGCACTATCTTGGGTGGAATCCCACCAAGCCCAAAACTTGCCATTAACCCATCGGATGCATCAAGCACGATGTCTTTGGGCCAGGCCCGAACGGGCGCGTGGCGCGCACCATCGATCACTTCAAAGACGGTACCCTCAATCGACTGAGCGATATCAAAGGCAAGGGTGCCGCCGATACTGTAGATGCCGATGCTAGCTGTTCCAGCGATGCCCATCATCAGTCATCACCACAACGGTTTTGGGATTGAACTTGATGACAACGCCCGAACGCATGCGCCCGTCTGGGTCAAAGCTCACGCGCTGGCCAATATTAAATTTGACCATGGATTGCCAGGTGCTTTGCTGATCGAGCAGCTGAAGCCGCGCGATAACACGGCGATTTAAGGGCAACAATTCGTCTTTGTCTTGGCGCCGGGTTTCCTGAAACAGCGCCAGCGTATCACCGCAGAAAACAGCTTTCGTTCGACATGAGCTTCAGGCTTTAAGCGCAAGGGCAGTGCGATGGCGGTTTGATCCCTCATCGTAGCTATGGTGATGAGTTCTCCAAGCGTTTCAGTTCGCCGTAAACAAGATGAGGCCTGCCACTTGGATTTCGAAAAAGAGACCGCTGCCGATTGCTGCTGTGTAACCAGTGCTGTCTGCGATGCTTGGAGGCAAGGGGTAGGTGATGCGCGTGCCGGCCACAATGAAATGAGGCCTGGGCGACGAAGGCTGTTGCTCGTCCGGTTGAGCGTAGGGTTACGCCGCACTGGCGCTGCGCACCATGTTCAGTTCGTCGAAGTACTCGCTACCCAGGCGCAGTGCGCGCGGCATTCGGCCGACCTCGACGAAGCCGACACTGGAATAAAGGTGGATAGCGGGACCATTGCTCGCGGTTACGGCTAGTGTGAGTTGCTCGATTCCGTGCCAGGACGAAGCACGCTTAATCGCCGCCAGTAGCAGGTTGCGACCGAGGCCTTGGCATCTGGCAGTTGGAGCAACGTACATGCTGCGCACGAAGGCCAGGTGACGCGCTTTGGCGGCTTGTTCTCGGCCAACCCCAAAAAGCCCAATAAGCTCGCTCTCTAGGAAGGCTCCGATGAACACCCGCTCGCGGAACCCTACGAGATGGTTCTGAATCTGCTCAATCGTTCTGTCTCTTTCCT
>JALQWJ010000355.1 GCA_023258775.1 Burkholderiaceae bacterium
ACTAATCATTCAAAGCCTTACGACCAATCGGAAGCGGCAGGTGATTCCACTGATGTGACCAAGGCAGATGCACGCCAATTTTCCCTATCGGCGGAGCAAGCTTTTTTGCCTTCTTCCCCTGGCGCGTTGCCTCAAACAATCGCTGCACTTATCACTGAGTTGCAGGCAGTAACACCGACTGCTTCGGAGCGCAGTCACCAACTGATTCAGGACTGCGGCATACAATTCGGGACTTGAGTATTCTTCTCGAAAAAGGGTTACTGCATGAATATCACCATGATTGGTACAGGCTACGTAGGCCTTGTTACCGGTGCTTGTTTGGCCGATATGGGCAATGAGGTGCTTTGCATCGATGTCGATGAAAGCAAGATTGAGCGGCTGTTGCGCGGTGAGATCCCGATTCATGAGCCTGGCCTCGACAAAGTGGTGCATCGTAATGTAGCCGCGGGGCGGTTGCGTTTTAGCGCCGATCCGAAAGAGGGCGCGCTTTTCGGTGTCATCCAAATGATTGCTGTAGGAACGCCTCCAGATGAGGATGGATCCGCAGATTTGTCCTACGTGTTGGCAGCTGCAAGGGGCATCGCCCGTCACATGGACGGGTACAGGTGTGTCGTCGATAAGTCGACTGTACCCGTTGGAACTGGCGACAAAGTTCAAGCGGTTATTGCAGAAGAGCTAAAGATGCGCGGCCTTGAGTTACCGTTTTCCGTCGCTTCTAATCCAGAGTTTCTCAAAGAAGGTGCGGCTGTTGATGACTTCATGAAGCCTGACAGGATCGTACTTGGTGTTGAAGATTCCGATGCTGAGCAAATCCTTCGAGAGCTCTATGCACCGTTTCAGCGAAACCATGAACGAACTTTTGTCATGAGTCGCCGTGCTGCTGAACTCACAAAATATGCTGCCAACGCAATGTTGGCCACTCGAATATCGTTTATGAATGAATTGTCAAGGCTTGCAGAAAAAGTCGGTGTTGATATCGAGCAGGTGAGGGTTGGCATCGGATCAGACAGTCGTATTGGGTATAGTTTCTTGTACGCTGGAGCAGGATACGGCGGGTCATGCTTCCCAAAAGACGTAAAGGCATTAATCCGCAGCACGCAAGAGCAAGGTATCGAGCCAGTCCTCTTACAGGCTGTCGAAGCAGTCAATCAAACACAAAAGCTTGTGCTTGTGGAAAAGGCGATCCAGCGATTCGGTGACTTGAAGGGAATGCGATTTGGGGTCTGGGGCCTATCCTTTAAGCCAAATACAGACGATATGCGAGAGGCCGCGTCAAGGGTTGTGATTGAGGCGTTGTGGGATCAGGGTTGCGACATTGTTGCCT
>JALQWJ010000356.1 GCA_023258775.1 Burkholderiaceae bacterium
TGGTGTTTATGCCTTGGCTGCCGACACCGATGGCATTGATGGTTCAGAGGATAATGCCGGGGCTTGCTTTGACCCTCAAAGCCTCGCCCGTGCGCAGGCCAAAGGTTTGCGCACAAAGGATTATTTGCTCGCTCATGATGCCTTTGGTTTTTTTCAGGCAAGCGATGATTTAATTTATACCGGACCGACGGGCACGAATGTGAATGACTTTCGAGCCATTCTTGTTACTGCATGAACGGAGTGCGGCTCATGATCGAAGAACAACGTTCAATCGCAAGACCCAACAACACCAAAGCGATCGTCTGTGGTCTGCCCGATGATTGGCATTTACATTTACGAGATGGCGATGCCTTGCAAAGCGTTGTATTGGCCACTGCGCTTCAATTTGGGCGTGCCATTGTGATGCCCAATTTGAAACCACCCGTTACAACGGTGAGTATGGCGCTCGAGTACAGGCGGCGCATACTCGATGCGCTAAACCATGTCATTAATAAAACGGTTCAACTCATAGATCAATCTAAAACTGGCAAGCTTAGTGATAAAAATTCCATAAATAATGTCGAAGACAATGGACAGGATTTGCCCTGCCAAACGATTGCTCAACTCGGTAGGCAGCTCTTTTTCAATCGGCCTTCAGCAAATGCTGATTGGATGCTTGAGCAACTTCATCAAGCTGCGCATTTTGAGCCCTTGATGACACTTTATCTCACCGATCAAACCGCGCCCTCGGACATCGACCAGGCTGTGGACTCGGGTTTTGTTCGTGCGGTGAAACTATATCCAGCAGGGGCAACAACCCATTCAGACGCCGGGGTGACGTCGATCGATCAACTCGATCATGTGCTCGCGCGCATGGAGATGCGCGGTTTGCCCTTACTCGTTCACGGAGAAGTTACTGACCGTGATGTCGATGTCTTTGACCGTGAGGCGGTCTTTATCGATCGGGTCATGATCGATTTAAGGCGAAAATTTCCCGCGCTTAAACTTGTTTTTGAACACATTACGACTGAGGAGGCTGCGCATTTTGTGCGTGATGCCGAGGGTCCGATTGCTGCAACGATTACACCCCAGCATTTACTTTATAACCGTAATGCAATTTTTAGCGGTGGTTTGCGCCCCCATTGGTATTGTCTTCCGGTCTTGAAAAAAGAACGCCATCGACTCGCTTTGATGCAAGCAGCCACCTCGGGTTCGCCTAAGTTTTTTCTCGGAACCGACTCAGCGCCGCATGCAGCACACTTAAAGGAACATGCAGCGGCTTGTGCTGGATGTTAT
>JALQWJ010000357.1 GCA_023258775.1 Burkholderiaceae bacterium
GACAGCTTTTTGGAGGGGCCATGTTTCGATGATCAGGGCCATCTTTATTTAACGGATATACCTTTTGGAAGGGTATTTCGGATTGACCAGGCGTTTATTCAAGCGCGCTTTAAGGGGGAGGCCAGTGTCGAGGAGGGTGACGACGCTTGGCAGTTGATTGCGCAATACGACGGCTGGCCAAACGGTATGGCCATGCACCGCGATGGCAGTCTTTGGATCACCGATTATCGACAGGGTTTGCTCAAGCTTTCAGGCGAGCAGCTCAAGAAGCATGTGATGAGGGCAGATCCATCGCTCACTGGGGCCGATCCATCGCTTATGAAGCCTGAGCCTATCCTGTTACATCGTTTGAGTGAATCATTTCGCGGGCTCAACGATCTTTGTTTCGACCGGCAAGGCATTTGTTACTTTACTGATCAAGGCCAAAGTGGTTTGCACGACCCGAGCGGGCGGGTTTATAGGCGATTTCCTGATGGGCGACTTGAGTGCATCTTGCAACAAGTGCCAAGTCCGAATGGGATTGCCGTCGACGATGGACAACCCGCACTTTATGTCGCAGTAACAAGAGCGAATCAGCTTTGGCGTTCGCCACTGCTCGAGCACGCTGCTTTATCAAAGGTGGGCGCGTTTCAGAGTTTTTTCGGCAGCAGTGGCCCCGATGGACTAGCACTTGATGAAGAGCATGGCATCGTCGTAGCGCATGCAAGTCTTGGTGCCGCCTTTCACCTGAATCGAAAAGGCGCAATTACCCATGTGTATCAAGCGCCCGAGGAACCGGCCTCAATAACTAATGCCGCTTTTCGTCCTGGGGGAAGTCATGATTTGGTGCTCACCGAATCGCTCAGTGGCAGTGTGCTGATGGTGAACGCAGCGAGGGCTGGCATGCCGCTGTGGTGGGAGAGCTGATTGCAAAATACAAGTTATTCGCGCAGCGCGTTAAGACCAGGGTCGAGTGCTTCTCGCTGATCAAACACAAAACATGTGCCCCGATAATGGCGCTCTCCAACCTCTTCGAAATACTTGAGAATGCCGCCATCGAGTTGATAGCAATGCGTCATACCGATCGCTTGCATAAACAGGCCAGCTTTCTCGCAGCGAATCCCACCGGTACAAAAGCTAACAACTGTTTTTCCTTCGAACGCCTGACGGTGCGCTTCGATAGCCTCGGGGAACTCGCTAAATTGCTTTAAATTATAAGATACTGCATCGTTAAAACTTCCATAACTTACTTCGAAAGCATTGCGCGTATCGAGCATAACAACCGGAC
>JALQWJ010000358.1 GCA_023258775.1 Burkholderiaceae bacterium
GATCGAAAAAAAGATGCCACGCAGTCGGACGGTCAACAAACCGACCAAAAAACCAATAAGACCGGTGATCAGGCCCGCCACAGCGATTTGCAAAAGGATCGGTGCTGCGAAGGCCAAATGCATCATCAGCGCTGCATAGGCGCCTGCGCCAATGAATGCAGGCACACCGAAGTTCACGTATCCGGCGTAGCCGCCCAGAATATTCCAAGCGCTTGCCAATACGATCGATTGCAGGACAACAAAGCCCGCGAAAAACAAATAATTGTTAGCGCCAGACAAAGCTAAAAAAACAGCGCCGATCCAAAGTACGACGCAACTGATCCAGAATCGCATGAGATCTACTCAGCGTCCAAAAAGGCCTTGAGGCCTGAAACCAAGCATGACCATCAAAAGGCCAAAGGCAACCGCAGGGGCCCAGGATGCACCTAAAAACATCAGCACAATGGATTCGGCAATCCCTAGAATCAAGCCTGCTGCTAGGGTGCCACTCATGGATCCCAAGCCAGCGAGCACAACAACGCAAAACGTTCGACCGATATAAATACGATCCATCGTGGGTTCGATTGGCGCCAGGATCAAAAGCACTGCACCGGCTAAGGCATTCACGCCAGTCGCGATACCAAAGGCAAGTTGTTTAACCCTTACGGGGTCAACCCCCATCAAGCGCAAAGCCCCCTCATCCTGACCCACCGCTTTGATCGCACGCCCATAAAATGTTTTTGAAAGATAAAGTGACAGTGCAAGCGCCATGACGATGGCAACAGAAAATGCGGCGAGTAGTCGGTAGGGCAGGCGAATCTCGCCAAGTTCGAGACTGCCGCCGATATAAGGCGCTGTTGCCGACTGCTGATCAACGCCGTACCAAATGACAAGTCCTACTTCGATAATGAAAACAATGCCAAAGAAGAACGCCAATCCATTAACAGCGGCTGCATCACCGCGTCGTTCAAATATCAAATAATAGGATTTATAAAATAGAGCGCCAGCGACGAAAAACACCGGCATTAGAAGCAGGCCTGCGAGAATAGGATCAACACCGTAGTGCCCGAGTGAAAAGGCCCCATAGGCACCGAGTAGCAACACAGCCGGATGTGCAACATTTGGAATGTCTAGCAGTCCAAAAGATACCGACAGTCCTAGGCTTACTGCGGCATAAAAACCTCCGAGCAAAATCCCAAACAGGATCGCTTCGAGTAGGAGATCAAAAGAAAATACCATTGCTTGTGCTTAAAGCTCGGAAGGCCGAGCCCCTCGGGCTGCGTGTT
>JALQWJ010000359.1 GCA_023258775.1 Burkholderiaceae bacterium
AGGAATCGCCTTTGCTCTTGCCTGACGCATCGCGACTTCGGGTTCGCCTGGCAATAAGACTCGGTCAGGGTAAAGCCTTGCAGCCATGGCGGCAGCCTCTGAGCTTTGCGCTGGCGACATCGCAGGGTCCTGACTGAGCGCTGCCGAGCTCAGCCACTGCACGAACCGGTTGAGCTCTTCGGCAAAGTAAGCAGCTTGTCCAAGCCTGTTGGGATCGATGAGCATGACCAGCATATTGTTCCAGATACCGTATTGTTTCGGGAAATGAAGCGGATGGATGCTCTCGCCGCCAATTAGCGCGGCACCGAGCAGCTCGCAGACCAGCGCAAGCCCATAACCTTTGTGTCCACCAAAGGGTAGCAAAGCGCCCAATCCGCCTTGTTCATCTGCTTCAAACATCACTGCCGGATTCTCGGTCGGCTGGCCCTTGGCATCAATCAAACAGTCCTTAGGCACCGCAACCCCCTTGTTGTAGGCCACGCGAACCTTGCCATGAGCGATGGCGCTCGTGGCAAAGTCAACCACGATAGGGCTTTGACCGGTGCGGGGAATCGCGGCCGTGAAGGGATTGGTCAGAAATCTTGCCTCAGCACCCCCAAAGGGAGCAACCATCGTGGGAGATCCAATCGCGTTGGTGAAATGCACCGCAACCAGGCCTTTTTCGGCAGCCATTTCAGCCCAGTGACCGATACGGCCGATGTGATGGCTGTTACGAAGCCCGAAAATGCAATGGCCGTGCAACTGAGCGCGTTCAATGCCCAGGTCCATGGCCTGCCGTGCCACAGACTGGCCCATGCCGCGTTGCCCGTCGGCGATAAACAAGGCTCCTGCGTCATGCGCAAGTGCGAGACGCTGGTTGAGTTGCAGTTCTTGATTCAAAAACGAGGCAACATAGCGATCATTCATGCCCACACCGTGTGAGTCGTGACCACTTAAATTGGCCAGCACTAAATGATGAGCGGTGTCTTGAGCCTCTGTTGGCTCGCTGCCTGCACAGCGCCACAACTGGGCCACCCACTGCGTTAAACTTTGTGGATCAATCTGAAAATACTGCATCTCGCGTCCTTTCATGGCAAATTCTCTTTGCCCAAGATCCTACGCTTTCACAGGCTTTGCTGGCGCGAAAAAACCATGCACGTTCTATACTCAAAGGCTTTTATCAAGCAAGGCTTTCCATTCGGACGCTTTATAACCATGCCAAGCAACCGATCGAAGCAGAATACAAAGCGCAAAT
>JALQWJ010000035.1 GCA_023258775.1 Burkholderiaceae bacterium
TGGCATCCGTCCAGAGCGATTAATCCTAAGCGGTGGGTTGAACCTCGAAAATGTCGGCAAGGCGATCCAGACGCTGAACCCCTGGGCCGTTGATGTTTCATCTGGCATCCAGGGTGCTTCGCCAAGGATCAAGGATGCAGGCAAAATGGAGGCTTTCGTGAACGCCGTACAAACAGCTTTATGCAAGAGGCCCTGTGATGAAGCCCTATGATTTACCCGATGCGAAGGGGCACTTTGGCCCTTATGGCGGTATTTTTGTCTCTGAAACCCTCATGCATGCGCTTGAAGCGCTACGGGATGCCTACGCCCATTATCAAACCGACCCTGAATTCATTGCTGAGTTTCAGTCCGAACTTAAGCACTTTGTTGGTCGCCCAAGTCCGATTTATCACGCAAAAAACTGGAGTGAGCGCCTTGGTGGGGCTCAGATCTACTTCAAACGTGAAGACCTAAATCACACCGGCGCGCATAAAGTCAACAACACAATTGGACAAGCCTTGCTTGCCAAGCGAATGGGCAAGCCGCGGGTGATCGCAGAAACCGGTGCTGGTCAACACGGTGTCGCAACGGCGACTGTCGCAGCACGCTTTGGTATGCAATGTGTGGTCTACATGGGGGAAGAGGACGTTGGCCGTCAGGCTGCCAATGTTTACCGGATGAAATTGCTTGGCGCCGAGGTCGTTCCCGTGCGCAGTGGTTCACGTACCCTCAAAGATGCGCTTAATGAAGCGATGCGCGATTGGGTGACCAATGTCGAAAATACTTTCTATATCATTGGTACCGTCGCAGGCCCTCATCCCTATCCCATGATGGTCCGAGACTTCAATTCGGTGGTTGGCAAGGAGTGCATCGAACAAATGCCCCAAATTGCGGGAAGACAACCTGACTATGTGCTTGCCTGCGTTGGCGGTGGCTCCAATGCAATGGGCATTTTTTATGATTACATTCCTGATGGGCGGGTGCAATTGATTGGTGTTGAAGCAGCTGGCGATGGCATTGATACCGCAAGACATGCAGCAAGTTTGCAGCGCGGGATCCCTGGCGTTTTGCATGGTAATCGTACCTATTTGCTGCAAGACGACAATGGGCAAATTCAAGAGACCCACTCGCTATCAGCCGGGCTCGATTATCCAGGGGTTGGCCCTGAGCACGCTTGGCTAAAGGACAGCGGCAGGGCGAGCTATGTCGGCGCAACTGATGCCGAAGCCTTGGCGGCTTTTCACGATTGCTGCCGTATCGAAGGCATCATTCCCGCTTTGGAATCGAGCCACGCTTTAGCCCACGCTGTTCGATTAGCGCCGGGCTTGGCAAAAGATCAGATCATTCTAGTGAACTTGAGTGGCCGTGGTGATAAAGATTTGCACATTGTTGCAGAAGCAAGTGGCCTGGATTTTTTCTGTCGACCCAGTTGTCGAAAGTTGAGCTCGCCATGACGAGTTCGCGTATCGAGGATCGCTTCAAGCAGCTACGCCTTAAGGGCAAAAAAGGGCTCATTCCCTACATCGCAGCAGGCGACCCAAGCCCTTCTCATACAGTTGGATTGATGCATACACTTGCTGCTGCAGGTGCTGACGTAATTGAACTCGGTGTACCGTTCTCAGATCCCATGGCCGATGGGCCAGCGATCCAGCGTGCAACCGAACGCGCAATCCGGCAGGGTGTTGGACTACGTCAATGCCTTGCGATGGTTGAATCATTTCGTCAGGACGATCAGATGACAGCGGTTGTATTGATGGGCTATGCGAATCCGATTGAACGTTTTGGTCGACAGGCCTTCGTGAGCCAAGCTAAATCGGTCGGGGTTGATGGTGTATTGGTGGTGGACTACCCGCCGGAAGAGTCAACGGAGTTTGCTCAGGATCTTAAGGCAGCGGGCCTGGACCCGATTTTTTTGCTTTCACCCACAAGTACCGAGCTGCGAATTCGCGATATCGTAAGACATGCCCAAGGCTATGTTTACTATGTCAGTCTGAAAGGTATAACAGGTGCTGCCAACCTTGATGTTGACGCCGTGGCGGCAAAGATTCCCGTGATTCGCCAGTACACCGACCTTCCAATCGGCGTGGGTTTTGGCATCCGTGACGCTCAAAGCGCACGCGCGGTAGCCGAAGTCGCTGATGCGGTCGTTATCGGAACACGATTGATCCAAGAAATGGAGCAAGTCGGTGCAGATCAGGCTCAGGCTGCGGTTGGCAGCTTGCTCGCTGACATTCGTAAAGGCATGGATGCTTAATCTAAAGCGAAGCTACAAAGCACAATGGTTCTTTGCTAGGAGTCTTTTATGAGTTGGCTGGATAAACTGCTTCCCCCACGCATTCAGCGCGCACCAGGTTCAGCGAAGAAAATTCCAGAGGGACTTTGGGTTAAGTGTCCCAGTTGTGATGTGGTGCTTTATTCAGCCGATTTGCAAACCAATGTGAATGTTTGCCCCAAGTGTCATCACCATTTGCGGATGTCGGCACGGGAGCGGATCAATAGTTTGCTTGATCCGGAGGGGCGCTTTGAGATTGGTCAGGAAGTCCTTGCTGTTGATGCGTTGAAATTCAAGGACTCGCGCAAGTACAGCGAGCGCTTACAGGAGGCAATTGATCAAACCGGAGAGACTGACGCCATTGTGGTCATGGGCGGGGCCATTTGCAGCATTCCCTCGGTTATTGCTGCCTTTGAGTTTGATTTCATGGGTGGCTCAATGGGTGCGGTGGTTGGCGAGCGTTTCTCGCGCGGTGTGCAAGCCGCGATTGATCAGCGAATGGCCTTTGTGTCGGTCGCCGCGTCGGGTGGGGCAAGAATGCAAGAAGGTTTAATTTCGTTAATGCAAATGGCCCGCACAACGGCGATGCTTAGCGAACTTGCTGCACGTCGACTGCCCTACATTTCAGTTCTCACTGATCCCACGATGGGCGGTGTTTCTGCCAGTTTTTGCTTTCTTGGTGATGTGGTCATCGCCGAACCCAAAGCCTTGATTGGTTTTGCCGGTCCCAGAGTCATTGAGCAAACCGTGCGTGAAAAGCTGCCAGAAGGCTTTCAACGTGCTGAGTTTTTGCTTGAAAAAGGTGCTGTCGATATGATTCTTGACAGGCGGCAGCTTCGCGAAACCATTGCCAGACTGGTCGCTTTGTTGATGCGGCAAAGCAGCGACGCGGTTGTGCTTGGACCAGCAGTTTGACGCCCTCGTCTGCGATGGTGCTAAGTGATTGGTTGTCATCTCTAGAGCAGGGTCCACGAGGCGGAATTGCGCTTGGCCTTGACCGTGTGCGGGTTCTTGCAACACGTTTGGGTATCCGCTTTGACTGTCCGGTTATATTGGTAGGTGGCACCAACGGTAAGGGCTCGACCTGTGCAATGCTCGAGTCGATACTGACACAGGCTGGCTATCGGACAGCGCTCTACACATCGCCGCATTTATTGCGCTTTAATGAGCGTATAAGACTCGCTCAGCAAGCCATGGACGATGAGACGCTTCTTTGCTCATTCGAAGCGGTCGAAGCAGCACGGATTGACGAGCCGCTCACCTTTTTTGAATTCACAAGTCTGGCAATTTTTCATGCGGTGATGAAGGCAAAGCCTGAGGTATTTATCGCTGAAATTGGCCTTGGCGGTCGTCTTGATGCGGTTAATATCCTTGAGCCGGACTGTTCAATCGTGACAGCGATTGATATCGATCACGCCGAATGGTTGGGTACTACGCGCGAGCAAATTGGCTGGGAAAAGGCGCATATTTACCGGCCGGGTCGTCCTGCTATTTGTTCAGATCCTTCGCCCCCGCAAAGTCTGATTGACTATGCTGAAAATATTGCGGCCGACTTGTATCTCTTGGGGCGTGACTTCAATTATGCGGGAGACCGTCAACAGTGGTCCTGTGCTATCCGAGATCGACGTCGACCAAGTCTTGCCTACCCGGCCTTGCGAGGGGCAAACCAGTTACTTAATGCCTCTGGCGTGTTGGCAGCACTCGACGCACTACGCATGAAACTGCCAGTGCCTGCCCATGCCATTCGGCAGGGATTTGCGCTTGTCGACCTTCCCGGTCGCTTTCAAGTCCTACCAGGGCAACCTACCGTGATTCTGGATGTGGCTCATAATCCGCATGCTATCGCTCATCTTGCCGCCAACCTCGATCAAATGGGGTTCTTTCCCGAAACTTATGCCATTTTAGGCATGCTAAGTGATAAGGATGTTGAGGCCTCGCTAAAGAGTATTGCACCTCGAATCCAACACTGGATGCTGTGCACATTGCCCGGTCCTCGTGGACTGAGTGCCCAAGCACTCGAGCAAAAGCTTCTTCAAAATCAATCATTAGCGGTCGATGCCTTAGGCCAAATCGCAAGTGTTTCCTGTTTTGAATCGCCCCGTCTAGCTTATGCTGCAGCCCGTGGTCTGGCGCAAGACAATGATAGGATCCTTGCCTTCGGGTCCTTTTTAACGGTTGCTGATGTTCTCGCGGGACTCGGCTAAATATCGATTGCCATGAACAAGTCTGCGGACGAAGCCGACCAGTTTTCACTTCAAACCGCTTCGCCTTATCGCAGTAAGGCGAGACATCGCCTCATCGGTGCACTTGCACTTGTTGTGCTCGTTGCAATCATCATGCCTATTTTTTTTCATGCCGAGCCCCGTATTCCCTCGGCCGGCCCCAAGCTTGGCCAAGCTGTCCGCGATCACGGGTCGCAGCATGATAGGCACACGCAGGGCGCAGCCCAAGCTTCTGAGCCCCCAGAGGCAGCAGATGCAAAGTCTGTTACTCAGGATGAGCAAAATCCACAGCCTTCGCCTGATGTTGCCGTAGCGTCGAGCCAGGAAGGTCAAGATCCTTTGAAGGCTGCCAAATCTTCAGATGCTGTTAGTCCAAAACAAGACGTTCAGGCAAAGAACGAGCAAGCAACTAGACTTGAAACTTCTGCAGCATCTGATGCGCCCGCTAAAGCGCCCGCCAGAATTGAGACAGCCGTTAAGTCCGATCAGGCAGAACCCACAACGAAGAATCCCTACCCGGAACGTTACCCCGACCGTTATGTCTTGCAGGCGGGGGCTTTTTCCCAGTCTGAAAGTGCTGACGCACAGGTTGCAAGATTAAAAAAACTTGGGTTTAAGGTTTATACCGATCGTATTAAAACACCAAAGGGCGAGCGCGTAAGAGTTAGGGTAGGACCATTTGCTACGAAGGCCGATGCCGTGAAAGCACAAACTAAGCTGCGCCAGGCTCAATTGGAAGCGCCCCTGGCAGGGCCCGATGCATAGCCCAAGCGGCGTTTGGCGAAGCACCGTGATTTGCAAGGCTTAAGCTCGTGGAAACATCTGCATGGTTCCAACTGAGTCTTTGGGATTGGATTAGTCTTCTGGTGTTTTGCGCCTCTGCGGTCGCTGGGATTCTGAGCGGACTGGTTAAGACCGCTTTTGCGCTTGCTTCATGGGTTATCGCTTTTTTGTTTGCATCAGAGCTTGGCGTCTACATGTCAGCCTGGCTGACATGGCCGCAAGACCGATTTGTCTTAATGGCTATATCGTTCTTCCTGTTATTACTCGTTACACGAGTTATCGGCTCGATAACGGCTTCGGCCTTACGTTGGGCTGGGTTGGGGCTAGTCGATCGCATTGCTGGGTTTGGCCTCGGGCTAGCCCGCGCCATGCTCGTGCTAGCCATTTGTGCTTTGATGGCTCAGCGTTTGGGTCTGATGCAGCATGAGTCCTTTGATCGGGCGCATAGCCGAGGCTTGTGGATTTGGTTGGTGCAAACAGCGGAGCCTTATTGGACGGACATGGTGCAAGGTGGTTTGAGCATGGGGAGTTAAGCGATGTGTGGCGTCATTGGTGTTGCAGGTCACGGTCCGGTTAATCAGGCGATTTATGACGGTTTGCTGCTTTTGCAGCATCGTGGTCAGGACGCCGCTGGCATTGCTACCGAAGACCGTGGTCGTTTCTATATGTATAAGGCCAATGGCCTGGTGCGCGATGTGTTTCGCACCCGCAATATGCGCTCCTTACCTGGCTTGCACGGGCTTGGTCACGTCCGCTATCCCACAGCCGGTTCGGCGATGAATCCTGAAGAAGCTCAACCCTTTTATGTGAACGCACCCCACGGCATCACGCTCGCTCACAACGGTAATCTTACGAACTCGCGCGACTTGCAGCGCGAAATGTACGCGCTTGATCGCCGTCATATCAACACTGATTCGGACTCTGAGGTATTGCTCAATGTGTTTGCCCATGCCCTACAAGATCTCGGGGCTGCGTCAAAACTCGAAAGCATGCGTGCCCAAAGTCCGCGAGCGCAGTTGAGCGTCGATGAGATTTTTGCAGCAGTGAAAATACTCGGTGAGCGTGCACGCGGTGCTTATGCGGTCGCGATGCAGATTGCCAATGTTGGTTTGCTTGCCTTTCGGGATCCTTTTGGCATCAGGCCAATGTGTTTAGGCTATCAGGAAACCGAGCAAGGTACTGAGTGGATGATTGCTTCGGAGTCGGTTGCAATTGAGGGTTTGGGTTTTGAGCTTTTGCGCGACTTAAAGCCCGGTGAAGCGATTCTCATCGATCGCGATGGGCAATTACACCAACAACAAACCATGCCATCACAAGGTTTACATCCTTGTATTTTTGAGTATGTTTATTTTGCAAGGCCTGATTCAATTATTGATGAAGTCTCGGTTTATGACGCGCGCTTGAAAATGGGTGCTTTGCTGGCCGATGATGTAAGGACCGCGCTTCGCTTAGGTGATATCGATGTTGTCATGCCTATTCCCGACACCTCGCGACCGTCGGCGATGGAAATGGCAGATCGATTGAATTTGCCCTACCGCGAGGGTTTTATCAAAAATCGATATGTCGGTCGTACGTTTATCATGCCTGGTCAGGCAGTTCGCAGAAAGTCTGTCCGCCAGAAACTCAACGCCATGAGTGTTGAATTCAAAGGAAAAAGTGTTTTACTGGTCGACGATTCGATTGTGAGGGGCACAACCTCACGTGAGATCATTCAAATGGCTCGAGATGCTGGGGCTCGCAAAGTGTATTTTGCATCGGCTTCACCCCCAGTACGCTATCCTAATGTGTATGGGATCGACATGCCAACGCGTGCTGAACTCATCGCTCACGGGCGCAGCGATGAAGAGATTGGAACATTGCTCGGTGCAGATGGACTGGTCTATCAGTCGATACATCGAATGAAGCAAGCGGTTGCTTCGCTTGGGGCACAGTTCAAGGGCTTCGAGGCCTCATGTTTCGATGGGCATTACATTACCGGCGATGTGGATCAGGCTTTACTCGATCACATCGAATCACAACGTCTTGGCGCAGAGACGGCCGGCGAATTGATGCAAGCAGAAGCACATGCTGCGATGAATTTACAATTTTTACAACGAGAAGTTTAGGTTGCCGGAAACACGATGGATGATTACTTCGCGATAGATCCGATCCGAGATCTAGATTTCAGTACGAGGTCGGTTCGCTCGGGCACCGATCGGACGAATGTTGGCGAACATGGCGAAGCCATGTTCCTAACCTCGAGTTTTGTGTTTCGAAACGCTGCAGAAGCGGCTGCCCGCTTCGGAAACCAAGACCCCGGCTATGTTTATTCACGATTCACGAACCCAACCGTTCGTCAGTTTGAACGCAGGCTTGCTAGCCTTGAAGAGGGCGAGGCATGCATGGCAACCGCATCGGGTATGTCCGCGATCATGACGACAGTGCTAGCCCTAATGAAGGCGGGCGACCATATGGTTTGTGCAAGCGCGGTATTCGGTTCGACCTACCAGCTCTTTAGCATGTTGTCGCGATTTGGATTGCAGTGCAGCTTTGTATCGCTGAGTGATCTGAGCGCCTGGGAGGCTGCAATCAGGCCAGAGACAAGGCTTTTTTATGTAGAAACGCCTTCCAATCCGCTCACGGAGCTTGCCGATCTTGCTGGACTTGCTGCGCTGAGCAAGTCGCGGGGGATCAGTTTGGTGGTCGATAATTGCTTTTGTACGCCTGCCTTACAAAAGCCTCTCCTGCATGGCGCCGACATTGTGATCCATTCTGCGACAAAATATATCGATGGTCAGGGTCGCGTGCTTGGTGGCGCAATCGTCGGTCAGCGGGCCTTTATCCATGATCAGGTTTTGCCTCTCATGCGAACCACAGGACCAAGCCTTTCAGCCTTTAATGCCTGGGTTTTGCTTAAAGGGCTGGAAACTTTGCAGATTCGAATGGATCAGCAAAGTGCAAACGCCTTCGAAGTGGCCAACTATCTGAACCAGCATCCGGCAGTAACTCGAGTACATTACCCTGGCTTGAGCACGCACCCCCAACATCAACTCGCCAAGACCCAGCAAAGTCGCTTTGGTGCTGTTGTCTCCTTTGAGCTTCGTGGTGAAGATGATCAATCGCTTCGAAGCAGGGCCTGGTCAGTGATCGATGCAACCCGGGTCATATCAATCACAGGCAATCTTGGTGATACGAAGACCACGATTACCCACCCTGCTAGCACCACACACGGCCGACTTAGTCCTCAGGCAAGGCTTGATGCAGGTATCGGCGAAGGTTTGATCCGTTTAGCGATTGGCTTGGAGTCACCTCGAGACCTTTGCACAGATCTGGCCCGAGGGCTTGATGGCGTTGAACCGTGATTGAGCAAGTTATCCAGGGTGTGCCGAGTACCGACGGTGCAGGCGTGAAGCTATTGCGGGTTTTACATGGCCCTCAGATGCAGCGCAGACTTGATCCCTGGTTAATGCTCGATTATTTCTCATCGGATGTACCCGATGACTATCTGGCGGGATTTCCCGATCACCCGCACCGTGGTTTTGAGACGATTACCATCATGTTGGAAGGGCGTATGTTGCACCGGGATAGCCGAGGCAATGAGGGGTTGCTGCAAGCTGGCGATGTGCAGTGGATGAGCGCTGCACGAGGTATTGTCCATTCTGAGATGCCTCAACAAGCGCACGGGCGGCTTGCAGGCTTTCAGCTTTGGCTTAATTTGCCTGCCTCACATAAGATGCGAGATCCGCAGTGGCGAGATATCAATGCTTCCCTGATGCCTCGATGGGAAGATGATAACGGTGGTTTTCTGCGTCTCATCGCAGGAAATTTGCCGACTCAGCTGGGCGAATTTTCTTGCGTTACCGCGCATCTGCCTGGGCCGCTTGAGCAAAAGCTGAGCGATCCCGTGATTATCCATGGCGAGCTAAGCGTGAATCAGCAGACAAGTGGCAGCCTTGAGCTTCCTGTTTCAAAAGGTCATAATGCTTTCATTTATATGATTAAGGACGGATTAATGATTGGCGAACAAGCCCTGCCGGGTTCTTCGATGGCAGTACTTTCGCCACAAACCGATTGCCTCGATTTGCGAGGCAAGGGGGCTTTTCTTTACGTTAGCGCCAAACCGATCGGAGAGCCGATTGCTCAGATGGGGCCTTTTGTGATGAATACGAGGCAAGAGTTGATGCAAGCAGTCGAGGATTATCAAAGCGGTAGGCTTGGCTAGCCTCAGTCTGGCTGGATCCGTGATGGAAAGCATTAACGACGACAAACGCCCCTGGTACGTATGCCACACGAAACCCAAACAGGAGTTTCGCGCTGCGGAGAATCTCGATCGCCAGGGCTATCAAATCTGGTTGCCGCAAATGCGCGCCTGGCAGCGGAAAAAATCGGTTCTGATCCCCATGTTTCCGCGATATATGTTTTTGCGACCTGCTCACGAACAACATAGTATTGCCCCGGTTCGATCAACGCTTGGCGTTTTTGGTCTGGTCCGATTTGGTATGGAACCTGCAACCATCCGTGATCCGACCTTGCAGTCGCTTCGCACGCTTGAACATCAGTTACGCGATGCGGAATTCTCAAGCTTTTCGCCCTTTAAGCAAGGTGATCAGGTCATGATTGTGGACGGGCCTTTCAAGGGCTTAGAAGGGATTGTTAGTAAGGTCGCAGAGGAAAGAGTTAGCGTGTTAATGACATTACTTGGTCGGGAGCGATCGCTCGAGTTCCCTGCAGCTATGCTTAAGGTTAGTTAAGCTTACGGCCGATTTGATCACGTTAGGCGGGATGTAGCTCAGCTGAAATGGCAAGATGTTTTGCTCGGCTAAATACCCGATTGAATAAAGATTCCGATATCGATATGAATAAGCAAGCAGCGATATTGCTCACGGGTGGTGCCGGTTACATCGGTACCCACACGGCGGTAAGCCTTGCCCAGGCTGGATACTTTCCTATTCTTCTTGATAATTATTGTAATGCTGATCGCAATGTCGTTCAGCGTCTAACGCAACTACTCGGTGCGTCTGCCTTCGAAATTCGGGAGGCAGATGCCTGTCAGCAAGACCTGCTTACTGAATTGCTTCATCGCTACGATATTCGAGCTGTTATTCATTTTGCAGCACTTAAGGCTGTTGGCGAATCGGTATTACAACCCATACGATATTTCGAAAATAACAATAACGCAATGCTCGCCGTGCTAAAGGCTATTGACGCTTTTGGGCAGCGTCGCCCAATTCCGCTCGTTTATAGCTCCTCTGCAACTGTTTATGG
>JALQWJ010000360.1 GCA_023258775.1 Burkholderiaceae bacterium
CAGGCCCGCTACTTGCCAAAGATTCTCAGTGCTGATGAATGGTGGTGCCAGGGTTATTCCGAGCCTGGCGCTGGTTCTGACCTTGCATCACTGAAAACCAGCGCAGTTCGAGAAGGCGACTACTATGTGGTCAATGGGCAAAAAACCTGGACAACGCTCGGGCATTACGCGGATTGGATGTTTTGCCTCGTGCGCACCGATGCCCAAGCCAATAAGCCTCAACAGGGCATCAGCTTTTTGTTGATCGATATGAAGTCGCCCGGGATCACGGTGCGGCCGATTGTTTTAATGGATGGTGCGCACGAAGTTAATGAAGTATTTTTCGATAACGTTCGGGTTCCAATTTCAAATCGAATTGGTGAGGAAAATCGCGGCTGGACTTATGCCAAATACTTGCTTGGCCACGAACGCACCAATATTGCCGGCGTGGGCATTTCAAAGCGTGAATTAGCCAGACTGAAACGCATCGCGTCCCGAGAAACACGCCATGGACAAGCCCTGTTAAGCGATCCCTTGTTTGCAACCAGGCTCGCTCGACTTGAGGCAGAACTCATGGCGCTTGAAATCACGAATCTCAGAGTGCTCGCTGCAGAGGCCGAAAAGCGGAGCCCTGGTCCTGAGGTATCAATCCTAAAGATCAAGGGCAGCGAAATCCAGCAAACGCTGACTGAACTGATGATGCTTGCGGTCGGTACAGCGGCAATCCCTTTCCAGCGTGATTGGATCAATGCAGGATGGCAGGCACAAGCGCCTGTTGCGCCCTGGGCTATTCCACTTGGTGCGGCCTACTTAAACATGCGAAAAACCACGATTTACGGCGGATCCAACGAAATCCAGCGCAACATCATTTCCCAGATGGTGTTGGGACTTTAAGCGCGAGGGGCATAACGATGAATTTTCAAATTAATGCTGAGCAACAAATGCTCATCGATAGCGTACAGCGATTTTTAGAACGTGACTATGGCTTTGATGCCAGACGTAAACAACTTACTGACCCAGGTTCGCCACGCTGGCGCTGGCAAATACTGGCAGAACTCGGATTGCTCGGTTTGATGGTGCCAGAGGAAGACGGTGGCATTGGGGGCAATGCATTTGATGCAATGCTTGTCGCACGAGCACTTGCCCCCGGACTGATCCTTGAACCCTGGCAAGAGGTTGCTATTGAATCGGTTGCTCTTCTGCAAGGTCTTAAATCTTCTATAACATTAACC
>JALQWJ010000361.1 GCA_023258775.1 Burkholderiaceae bacterium
AACCTGCGGTTTTGGAGACCGCCGCTCTGCCAATTGAGCTATGCCCCTATACAACTCGGATCATCCGAAAATAGGCTTGTGCCCAAATGATCGGATCTGCGTTTTGACAATCAATCGAGGATTTTAGCGACGACGCCTGCACCGACGGTGCGACCACCCTCACGAATCGCAAAGCGCAATCCCTGCTCCATCGCAATCGGCGCAATCAAGGCCACCGTCATCTTCACATTGTCCCCAGGCATCACCATCTCCGTGCCCTCGGGTAAGGTCACCGCACCCGTCACATCCGTCGTCCGAAAATAAAACTGCGGCCTGTAATTGTTGAAAAACGGCGTATGCCTTCCACCCTCTTCCTTGCTCAACACATACACCTCACACTCAAACTTCATGTGCGGCTTGATCGACCCGGGCTTGGCCAACACCTGACCCCGCTCCACATCCTCCCGCTTGGTGCCCCTCAACAACACACCAACGTTATCCCCAGCCTGACCCTGATCGAGCAACTTGCGGAACATCTCCACCCCAGTGACGATCGTCTTGACCGTGGCCTTCAAGCCCACAATCTCCACCTCCTCGCCCACCTTCACAATCCCACGCTCCACCCGTCCCGTCACCACCGTCCCACGCCCCGAGATCGAAAACACATCCTCAATCGGCATCAAAAACGCACCATCAATCGCACGCTGGGGCTCAGGTATGTAGCTATCGAGCGCATCGGCCAATGCCAAAATCGCCGTCTCTCCCAACTCCCCCTTATCGCCCTCCAAGGCCAGCTTCGCCGACCCCTTCACGATCGGCGTGTCATCGCCCGGGAAGTCATACTTCGACAACAACTCCCTCACCTCCATCTCCACCAACTCCAGCAACTCCGCATCATCAACCATGTCGCACTTGTTCATAAACACAATGATGTACGGCACACCCACCTGACGTGCCAACAAAATATGCTCGCGCGTTTGCGGCATCGGCCCATCGGCCGCCGACACCACCAAGATCGCTCCGTCCATCTGCGCCGCGCCCGTGATCATGTTCTTCACATAGTCAGCATGCCCAGGACAGTCCACATGCGCATAGTGCCTCGCCTTGGTCTCATACTCCACGTGCGCCGTGTTGATCGTGATGCCCCTCGCCTTCTCCTCCGGCGCCGCATCAATCTGGTCGTAGGCCTTCGCCTCCCCTCCAAACTTCGTCGACAGCACCGTCG
>JALQWJ010000362.1 GCA_023258775.1 Burkholderiaceae bacterium
TTACACGGAATCCAAGTCCGAGGCTATGTTTAGTGCGCCCTATTGAAGCTGCGCCCTCCAACCTTAGCTCGGAAGATCGGCTCAATCTGCGTTCGTTTAGGCTTCTGTAGTCGTAGAGCACAGCACTGCCATCTGAGCAAAAACCTGAGCTGGGGTATTTGCTTTCGTTATCATCAGGAAGTGCCTTGACAATCGGCAGATAGCCATCTCCCCGCGGGTAATTTGATCTGCAACCATCCGGAAACGCAAGTCTGTCATCGGTTCTTATCGATTGAACCGAGCTGCTCGCCTTGATCATCCAGTCTTTACCGACAGGCTGGAAAAGCCTGAAAGCACTAGCGCTTTCGCGACTTTCAAATGGCAAGGACCAAGGTTGATCGTTCATGTTTCTTCGGGGCAGCACAGGTGGAAGACTTTGGCCACCAAGCAAACTCGCACCGGGTACTGAAATCTGGCTGTACAAGTGGCGCTCGAAATTCCACTCAAGTAAACCCCCTGTTGGCATACGCCAGTCCAGAAACACCGATGCAAACTGTCGCTCACCCGGCGCACTTTCAGCCATGGGTCGCCGTTGCTCGCTCGCAAGATTGATGCGATAACCGAGGCTTCCAGCTTCGCCAACCCGATTGGCCAGATCTGCTGCAACATAGCGGGTACCGCGCTCGGAAAGACTAAGGGTTGCGCTGCGAATCGGCTCACTACCGGGTCGCTTAAGCACAAAATCGACCATGCCACCCGGTGAGGAGCTACCGGCAAACATGCCTGAAGCCCCTTTGAGCACTAGGACAGAGGCCTTATTCTCAAATGCGATTGGTGCATGCCCGTTAACTGGCATTCCCTCTCGACGATAATTAAGGCGCGGGTCGATGAGGATGCCGCGAACAGCAAAGTTTTCTGGATAACCAAGGGTGTTATAGGCATCGGAAACAGCAGGCTCGCTCCTTAGGACGTCTGATAATGCGTTCGCTCCGAAATCCTTAAGCGCTTCAACATTGATCAGATTGATCGAGAAGGGAAGCCTGTCAATGGCATCGCTAAAGCCGGTTAGCGATTCAGCTTGTTGTAAGCCCTTGCTGCGGACCTCAAGTCGTTCTTGTTGCGCATTCGCTGTTGAAACAATCGCCGCAAGACAAATTCCAATCGAGCAAATACCGACCCAGCGTTGATGCCTTTTTGTAAGCCGCATGACTTTC
>JALQWJ010000363.1 GCA_023258775.1 Burkholderiaceae bacterium
CGTTAGCGCAAATGACAAAACCAATCCGTTGCCAAAACTTTCGACGGCGTTTAGCAGTACGCGAGCAAGTGGCAGATCCATCGGCACACCAGGCGCCGTGAGGATGCTTGAAATGGCGCACAAGGATTACGGTAGACGATCATGGAGTGAATTATTTAATCCAGCCATTCAGCTAGCCAGCGATGGGTTTCAAATCAGTGGCCGGATGGCCGCTGCAATCGCAGGCGCTCGCGCGGATTTATTGAGGGATCCTGATGCAGTTGCCTACTTTCTCAATGCGGACCTCACACCGAAAGGTCTGGGGACCTTGATCAAGAACCCTGACTATGCTGCAACGTTAAGGGCGATTGCAAATGGCGGCGCTGATGCTTTTTATACCGGTCCAATTGCGCAATCGATTGTGGACAAAATTGGCGTGAGCATGGGAGGGGCAGGAAGTCCAGTGCCCATAACACCTGGCTTAACCACGATGCAAGATCTTGCCAATTACAAGGCCATTCGACGAGAACCTGTTTGCACGACATATCGCGACACTTGGGTATGCGGCATGGGCCCACCTTCCTCTGGTGGTATTGCCGTAGCACAAGCCCTTGGTATTTTAGAAAACTTCGACCTTTCTGCTCACAAACCGACACAGATTGGCGACGAGGGTGCAAAGCCCTCAGTCACAGGGGTGCATTTAATCAGCGAAGCGCAGCGTCTTGCTTATGCGGATCGCAACCAATATGTCGCAGATACGGATTTTTTCCCGCTTCCCGCAAACGGTGTGTCAAGCCTGGTTGATAAGGCCTACCTGAAGGCGAGGGCGAGCCTTATCGCTATGAATAAGAGTATGGGGACTGCATCGCCGGGATCATTTCCATCAAAACCTTTGGGCAGTAGTGCTCAAGAGGGGAACGGAACAACGCATATAACCATCGTTGATCGAGCTGGTAACGTTGTATCTATGACCACAACCATCGAAAGTGGTATGGGTTCATTTCACTTCACCCGAGGTTTCTTGCTTAACAACCAGTTGACCGATTTTTCGTTCGACCCCGTTGATTCAACTGGAGCGGCGATTGCTAACAAAGTAGGACCCAACAAACGTCCTCGCAGTTCGATGGCACCAACCATT
>JALQWJ010000364.1 GCA_023258775.1 Burkholderiaceae bacterium
GGCGACAAGCATGCGCTGTGAGAAGAATTTTTTTAAGTATTTGATAATTAACAATTTAATATTTACTAGGTAAACAAACTGACAATTGCCAAAGACCGTGAGACGAGAATTGTCTTCACAATACAAAATTGCAATCGTCTAAATCAGAATATCCCCCCGCTAGTGCACTTCAACCTAAAGGCCTATTTTTCGGAACGAACGGTAATTACCGACCGCTTACGAGGAATAGTCGGTAGCAATGCGAACTAGAATTTTGCAATGCAGCAATAGTGTTAAACAAGCGCTTCTCAGTATCATGCTGCATTCTCAAGGAGGCTAGGTCATGAATTGCACCGTTCGATGGGGTGGTCCTACTGGTATGAGTTTTCACGCTGAAACCGGCAGTGGTCATTTGGTAAGCATGGACGGAGCGCCCGAGGGCGGCGGCCGAAACCTTGCCCCGCGCCCGATGGAGATGGTGCTTTTAGGAACGGGCGCTTGTACGGCCTACGATGTTGTTCTTATCTTGCGAAAAAGCCAGCAAGACGTTCGAGACTGCGAAGTCAGCCTCCATGCAGAGCGGGCCCTAGCCGACCCTAAGGTGTTCACCGCGATCAAGATGCATTTTGTAGTTGTCGGGAAAGGCCTGAAAGCGAACCTCGTTGAGCGTGCCATCAAGCTTTCTCATGACAAATACTGCTCTGCCACAGCGATGCTAGGCAAGAGCGCCACGATTGCGATCGACTGGGAAATTAAAGAAGCCGTCTAGTTCGAAATTAAACCTAAAGGTGCCGAGCGGTCGTTGTCATCAGCCTTGCGCTAGCTTGCATTAACCAGTGGATCGGCTTAGGAAGTTCACTCGCGCCTCGTTGCGAGGCAGACTCGGCATGCTTGTGTTCATCGTGCTTCATTGCCTCAATGATTTGGCGCGATACCAAATCAGATTCGGGCAAGACCGCGAGGTGTGAGTCGAGATGCGCCTCGACCTGCCGCTCGGTCTCCCTCATAAATCCAAGACTCGTACGATCACCAAAGCGACCCGACAAATAGCCAATGGCAAGCGCACCGCCATACCAAATTGGATTTAGCACCGAGGTCCTTCCGCCGAGTTGATCAATGCGCTCCTTAGTCC
>JALQWJ010000365.1 GCA_023258775.1 Burkholderiaceae bacterium
GGCCCGCTCATGCATGTGATTGCCGCTAAAGCGGTTGCCTTCCAGGAGGCGCTTGCGCCATCGTTTAAGACTTATCAGCAACAAGTGATTCGTAACGCGCAAGTACTCGCCGAAACCCTTGGCAGGCGCGGTTTGCGAATCGTTTCCGGGCGTACCGAGAGCCACGTCATGCTTGTTGATTTACGCGCCAAAGCGATCACCGGCAAGGATGCCGAACAATTGCTCGGCCAGGCTCACATCACTTGCAACAAAAACGCGATCCCTAACGATCCCGAAAAACCCTTTGTGACAAGCGGTATTCGACTCGGTTCGCCCGCAATGACAACAAGAGGTTTTGGTGAAGCAGAATCTGAGCAGGTCGGTCATTTAATCGCCGATGTGCTCGAAGGCAAAGGTGATGCCGGGACCATTGACAAGGCGCGTGCTGCTGTTCACGCGCTCACCTCACGATTTCCGGTCTATCGCTAACGAGATTCCTCAACGCTGCAACTGATCAGGCTGAAACCTGCACCCATTGGCCGCTTGCGATGCGCTGCCCTTTTTGTGACGGTGCCGACACTCAAGTGATCGACACCCGCAACTCCGACGAGGGCGATAGCATTCGCCGGCGGCGGCGTTGTAGCCAGTGCGACAAGCGCTTCACAACCTTTGAGCGGGTTGAGTTAAACCTGCCGGTCGTGGTGAAGAAAAATGGCGCTCGAGTCGATTTTGATCGCCGTAAGTTGCGTGCCTCAATCGCTTTAGCACTGCGTAAACGACCAATAAGCGCTGAACAGGTAGACGCCATATTGCTGCGAATCGAGAACCGCCTGATGAGTTACGGCGTGCGTGAACTTGCAAGCGATCGGATTGGCGAATTGGTGATGCGCGAACTGCGCAAGATTGATAAGGTTGCCTACATCCGTTTTGCCTCGGTTTATCGAAGTTTTGAGGATGTTGAAGCTTTTGCTGATGTGATTGAGGAGCTTCGACCACCTCTTGGTCATGAGACAGATGTGATTGAGGAGCTTCGGCCGCCGCTTGGTAACGAGCAAGAGGTCCTTGCAAGCCTTACAGATCGGGATCAGCGTTTCAAGGAAGTCAACTAAGGGGACTGCA
>JALQWJ010000366.1 GCA_023258775.1 Burkholderiaceae bacterium
ATAAATAAATCCGTCGGTTTGAAGTAGTGACGGTCTTAGCTTGCTCGCGATCTCAAGGTATCGCGGCAAGCAGCCTTGTAGCGGCTGAAACTCAAATAATAAAGCTAACACGTCATTACAAACCTTGAATCAGCTCGATGCTTTGTGTTTGAGCAATATCTGGTAGATCTGATCTTTAAGATGAAGTTTCTCTTTTTTCATGCGTTCAATTTCCTCATCTCGCGCATGAACATGATTGACATGATCTTCCAGATTCTTGATCTTTTGGTCGAGATCATTGTGTTTGTCGAATAAATGTTTGAAATGTAAATCTTGGGTTTTCAAGCGACTCATTAAATCGCGAAATTCAGGGAACATGAACTCTCCTCGGGTGTCAACAGATCCTAAGCGAGATGGTAACCGCCCAAAGGCGCAGGACCACTGCCAAAAAGTGCAATCTTGTCGTAGACTCTCGGGTGTCTTGATTGCGGGCTGAACACATCCATATCAGAAACCGACCTTATGGCAGAAGAAACCGAACAACAGGCCCCAAAGAAACAGCTTTCCTTAGCTGAACAGATTAAGGAAGGGGCAAAGGCAGCAGGCGCTGCTCCCACACGATTCGAAGACCTTGACGGTGCCTCAAAGGCAGCGGTCGTACTTTTGTCGGTAGGCCCAGAGGTCGCTGCTGATGTGCTGCGGCAGGTCACCCCGATCGAAGTTCAGCGAATCTCCAGCAAAATGGCAATCGTACGTTCACTCAACCGCGACATCTTATTGTCCGTGTTGAGAGACTTCAAAGAAGCCACCGTGAGTAATGCGCAGGTTGCCTTCGATACCGACTCCTTTATGCAAAACATGTTGCAAAAGGCACTCGGTACCGAGGGTGCTTCAGACTTGCTCGGCAAACTCGAAGCAGCAATCGATATGTCGGGTCTGGACGCTTTGAAGCGATTGGATCCTGACGTTGCCTATGAGATTTTGAAAAATGAGCATCCGCAGGTGCTCGCCACGATCCTGACTTTCTATGAGCCGCCCCAAGCCTCAGCGCTCTTGAAACTATTTCCCGCTGAGATACGTAATGAAGTTGTCCTACGCGTGGCGCTGCTT
>JALQWJ010000367.1 GCA_023258775.1 Burkholderiaceae bacterium
AAGGGGAGTATTCCAGCATTGGAGGCCGCATGTTCCCGGGTACACCGCGCGAGATTGTGATGCAAGAAACAGTCATGTCTCGCGTGGGTGTGGATCGCGTGCTGAAGTTTGCCTTTGAGTTGGCGCAATCGCGGCCTAAAAAACATTTGACCAGTGCAACCAAATCCAACGGCATTGCCATCACCATGCCCTACTGGGATGAACGTGTCGCTGAAATGGCCAAGAACTATCCAGGCGTCAATGTCGACAAATTTCACATTGATATTTTGACGGCCCACTTCGTCCAACGCCCCGACTTCTTTGATGTGGTGGTGGCGAGTAACTTGTTTGGAGACATCTTGAGCGATTTGGGCCCAGCCTGTACGGGCACGATTGGCATTGCACCCAGCGCCAATTTAAACCCAGACCGCACGCATCCTTCTTTGTTTGAACCTGTACATGGTTCTGCACCTGACATTGCGGGTCAAAACATCGCCAATCCGATTGGTCAAATTTGGTGTGGTGCCATGATGTTGGAATTTTTAGGTTGCAAGCCTGCGCACGATGCCGTGCTGGCTGCCATTGAAAAAGTTTTAGCGCCCAATAGCGGTGCACCACGCACAGCGGATATTGGGGGAAGTGCTAATACGCAGGACGTTGGGAAAGCCATTGCCGCAGCATTGTGAGAACTTTTCGAACAAGTTTCTAGATAAAAAAATTTTTTTCAGTCAAGCCCTCATTGCCATTGAGTTTGCGTCTAGAATTCGTTTCGCTTTGCGGTTTGTAGACACAAATTCATTTGACAGACGCGGTTTGTCTGGCTAAATTGAAGTTGACGAATTGCATTGCGGAGACAATGCTTTGTCCAAGAAGTATCAGAATCTTCAAACAACAAATTTTTAACAAGATGAGTCACTCTTTCAATGGAGTGCTCACATTTTTTTCTAAGGCTCTTTGTATGAACAAAACAGAATTGATCGAGCACATCGCTAAACAAGCAGACATCTCTAAAGCTGCTGCCGGCCGCGCATTGGAAGCCACCATTGGCGCCGTTCGCACCACATTGAAAAAGGGTGGC
>JALQWJ010000368.1 GCA_023258775.1 Burkholderiaceae bacterium
CCTCTGCAGCATGGGCGTCAGCCGAATGAGGTTGGCGATCTAAAAATGAGAGCTCTCCGAAGAACTGTCCTTTGCCGAGGGTAATAAGATGGATGCGTCGCTCATCTTTGGTGGGTAGTGACAATCTGACCTGGCCCGCTGCAATCAGTAGTAACGAGTTACCCTCTGAGCCGTAGCGATAAATCAGCTCGCTCTTTTTGAAGTGAAGTCTATGGACCGCTTGATTGAGTTGCTTTGCTTCCTGTTGGGTCAGATCACTGAATAGATCAAAATCAGCAGGTGTCAGCGTATGCGAGCTCGATAAATCAAGCTTATGAAGTCTAATGATTTCATCTTCAACCCATTCACGCGCATCAGCAAGTTCCTCGAACGATTTGGTGTTGTTACCGCGATGTAAGCCGATGTGATCGATATAGGCCTTTAGGTTGCGACCGTTTGGGAGCCGACTAGGTAGCCGAGACAAGATCAGCGTGGCGTTACGATCTTTAATGATTTGTTGAATCCTTTCGATCATGTGGCCGGCAGTGGCATCAAGCGACTGCACACGATGAAAATCGAGGACGAGAAACTGTGCCTTCTTAACGTCTGCTTCGATCGATTGAAACAGCTGATCGGTAGTGCCGAAAAAGACACTTCCCTGCAACTCAACCACCACACAACTGTCTCCTTCTTTAGCTAAAAGGGTGCGCTCGTCTGTCGATCGGATTCGCTTCGACGAAATCTTTGCCAATGTTGACTTTCGCCTAATGGGGCTACTATGGATTTGTTCGGTCAAAAAGAGCAAGACTGCAAGAACGACACCAACTGCCGAGGCTGCTATCAAACTGAAGGTGCTGGCAACGATAAAAACTGTCGCTATGATGGCAAAGTCGATCGAGGTGTCTCGGTGCTTAAGAAGCTCAATGGCATGCCAATCAATCATTCGCCAACCGATGACCATCAACAGCGCTGCCAGCGAGGCGATCGGCACCCACGCAATGATCGGTGTAAGCAGTAAGACCGCGATTAGCGCAAAGATTCCTTGAAAGATACCCGAACGAAAGCTAT
>JALQWJ010000369.1 GCA_023258775.1 Burkholderiaceae bacterium
AAGAGCTATGACATGAATGGGAACGGTAATCGAGAGAACTCGATTTTGGCCAAATTGATCGGCTACACGTGACCACAGTGGCGTCGCGATAGCAAGAACGATTGAAGACACCATAGATAGTGAGCCAGCGACAGAATATGAATCAGTTTCTGCAACCACAAAGAGAACTATCGCTAGATAAAGCATTGAGATAGGCAATCGAAGTATGAAACCAGCGAGCGAAAAGCGCCAACCTCCTGGCACGGCAAAGAGCCTTTTATATGAGGTAAGCATGTCGTCAGTGTACTTGTGATTTCTTATCTGTGATTAGATTGGGATATGGCACAAGGCGAAGAACTACTCATTCTTGCAGAATCAATTGCGAGAAAAGCCGGTGCTTTACTCATGAATCGTCCATCGAAATTCGATTTAGATGAAAAAAGTGGAGTTTTCGATTTTGCCACCCAGATGGACCATGAAAGCGAAAAATTGATTGTCGCTGAAATACTTTCTGCGCGTCCAGATGATGGTTTGATCGGTGAAGAAGGTGCAAATCGCGAAAGCGCTTCGGGAGTCACATGGGTAATAGATCCGATTGATGGAACAGTGAATTATTTGTATAACATTCCCGGTTGGTGCATTTCAATTGGAGCAAAAGATAAAGATGGAGCGATTGTTGGAGTTGTTTTCTCTCCGGCAACGAACTCGCTCTGGAAAGCTAGCCGTGGCAATGGCGCTTACTTGAATGACGTGAAAATTTCCTGCAATGATCCGGTTGCTCTTAATCGTGCGCTGGTCGGTTCAGGTTTTGCTTACGATATTGAGAAGCGAAAAATTCAGGCAGCGCTCATTGAACGTTTGCTTCCTGAAATTCGAGACCTTCGTCGACTTGGTGCCTGTGCCGTCGATATTTGTCATGTTGCAAGTGGATCACTCGACGCCTATTTTGAAGCAGGCGTCAACGAATGGGATTACGCCGCCGCAGGGCTCATTGCTACTGAAGCTGGCGCAGTTATTTCCATTGATTACGGAATATGGAATGGCGAGAAAAATATGGTGATTGTC
>JALQWJ010000036.1:0-4200 GCA_023258775.1 Burkholderiaceae bacterium
CTACGGTGCTGACGATTTGCGATCCTGCGAGAACGAGTGCAGCAAAACTGATGCTCTGTTTCAATTCGAGGTGAAAGTAAGAGACGAGAAAGGTCACAAAGCAAATTTGGGTGCTCGAGTAGGCAAAAGAACTCAAACCTAAACGCCTCAGATGCTGATCGCCAAAGACCAAGCGCAGCGGTCCTGTCATGCTGTTGAGCAGGGTTTTGCGAGTTTGAGGCGCCTGCAAGTCAGAGCACCGGTCTTCGAGCTGACGGCGGCTTGGCTGGCTTAGGAGCGCAACCGCCAAGCAGGGGATTGTTAGGACTAGGCTGCTGATCTGCCAGCTGTAAAAGGCAAGAAGCAGTGAAAGTGACAAACCTGCAAGACCAACACCGAGTGGAACCCCTGTTTGTTTTATCGAGAAAAAAAGTCCGCGTCGATGCGCTGGTGTAAGCCGTGTCAGGATCTCCGCGGCGGCGGGGTTGGTGCAGCCGTAGCCAAGACCCATGGCGACGGCTGCTGCAAGCACCAGCCAGGCCTGATTCATCGAAAGCAGACTCAAGCCAAGGGCACTCGCAAGCATGGCCCATTGGGTTAAGCGCACTGCGCCAATCCGCGTCACATGATGACTCACGATTAAGCCTGTAAACATGGCGCTGCAATAAGCGAGCCCGGTAAACCACCCGATCCGCTCGGCAGGCAGCCCGAGCGAGGACGCGGCAATCGGTGCGAGCACCGCAGGCGCATTGAGTGCCACGGTGGTGGCAACCTGGGCAGCGAGGGTAACCGCTAGGGCGAGGAAAGCTTGATTCATAGGCGATTGTCGCTGCCAAACGCTGGCATGCCCAGCCGCCCTGGTCCGCAATATGCGGTGCTTGCTGGCAAACTCTGCTTCCTATGTTTAAGCCATCAGACCATTTGCGAATTCTTGCAGGGCCGTTTGCCATCGAGCAGATGCGTCGCCAAGGCTTGCAAGCTGAGCAAATCATTGCGATTGCAGGTGCAGCTGGGGGACCGAAAGGACTTATTCTTGGTCCGCTTGATCAGTTCATTTTTGGTCATTGGCTCAAGGCTTCCGAGCAGCCGATCGACTTAATCGGCGCATCGATCGGCTGCTGGCGACTCGCTGCTGCCTGTGCGCCTGATCCCGAGGATAAGCTAAAGGCCTTTAGCAAGGCCTACATAGAACAGGACTACCGGATACCTAAAGGGCAGCGCCGTCCTTCGCCAACAGCGGTCAGCGCCTCTTTTGCAGACGGTTTGTCGCAGTTTTTCGGCGGACTAGCGAAGCAAGTGCTCGAGCATGGCCGCTATCGTCTTCATGTCGTCACCTCGCGGGGTAGTCAGGCGCTTGCCAGGGCGGCCGTTGGCAGCTCATTTGATCTGAGCTTGGCCTTCGCAAGAGCCTGGCTTGCCAACGCACAGTCGCGCCATGCACTTGGCGCTCATCTTGAGCGCGTTGTGTTTTCTTCTTCAGGCGCTTGTTTGCGCCAGCAGCTGGACCAAGCCAGCGTTAAAACGGATGCTGCACTTTTTCTTCATGATTTCCCGGCACGACAAGTTTGTCTTGACGAAGCCAATTGGCTCGCTGCGCTACAGGCATCTTGTTCGATACCGATGGTGCTTGATCCGGTGTGGGATTTGCAGGGTGCACCACAGGGCCCCTACTGGGACGGTGGACTCACCGATTATCATTTGCGCTTGAACTACACCGCGCTTAAACCAGGTTTGGTGCTCTACCCGCACTTTGTTGACAAGCTGATTCCGGGCTGGCTCGATAAGCCATGGTTTTGGCGGCATCGGACCAGCGCAGCCTTGGATAATCTCGTGCTCCTTTGTCCGGGCAGAGCATGGCTTGCAGGCTTACCAGACGGTCGACTGCCTGACCGGCATGATTTTGTGCGCTTTGCCCACGACCCGGTTGCGCGAATGAGTCGTTGGCGTGTAGTGCTTGAGCAAGCGCAGTCCCTGGCTCGGGCCTTTGAGTGTTTTACCCGTGATCCGGCTTGTATAGCGGTCGAACCACTTTGAGATGGAACATCATCAGCAATGAGCATATGGCACAGCCCCCCAGATATCGAGTTTTTCCAGCGCATCCACGAGAACACCGCCGTAGCCCAACTCGGCATTGAATTCACGGAGGCGGGTGATGACTTTCTCGTTGCGCGTATGCCGCATGATGAGCGTACGCGTCAGCCCTATGGTTTGATTCATGGGGGTGCCAATGTACTGCTCGCTGAGACTGTTGGCAGTGCGGCTGCCTCGCAAGTGGCTGATAGAAACCGTTTTCGATGCGTCGGCCTGGAAATCAACGCCAATCATTTACGCGCCGTACGCAGTGGCTGGGTGCGTGCGGTCGCTCGCCCTTTACACTTGGGCCGAACAACCCAGGTCTGGGATATCAGAATTTTTGATGATCAGGCGCGTTTGAGCTGTGTTTGTCGGTTTACGGTTGCGGTTGTCCCGGCCGATGTGATCGAGCGCCCAAGCGCCATCAGCAGGGATTAGAGCGCTAGCTTGTTTGGCCCGACGCGAGCGAACCAAGATGCCCATCGTAGCGCCTCGCCGCCTTAGTTTGCACAGCGAGCGATTGTTGCTTGCACCGGGCGAACTCACCGACGCCATTGAAATCTATGAGCTTATGCTTAGCAACCATGCGTACTTTAGCTACTGGAATCCGGTGATTGATCGATCCAGCCTAAGTGCGGAATACGTTTTGCAACTGATTGAATCAGAGCGTCTTGCCTGGGAGCGCGGCGAAAGTCTGCGCTTTTGGATTCGATTGCGCCAAGCACCTTCAACACTGATCGGGTGGGTCAAGATTGATGCCTTAACCGGCGGCGCTTTTCATTCTGGCCGGGTCGGTTACGCCATTGCGCAAGCCCATCATCGTCAGGGCTACATGAAAGAGGCTTTGGCAGCGGCCAAGCGCTGGGTGTTTGCACCGCAGGTGAATTTGCACAGGCTCCAAGCCTCGGTGCTACCCGAAAATTTAGCAAGCCTGAGCGTGCTGCGCGGTTGTGGTTTTGAAGATATCGGTTTGGCAAGCGCTTATCTCTGGGTGCGTGGTGCTTGGCGAGATCACTTCATTACCCAATGTATCAATACCGATTGGCGTCATGGCTGAGGAAAAGACCAATCACGACGAAATCATCAGGTCTAAGCAAGCGCTTAAGGCCCAGGAATTCGCCAAGCCCTGGCTGATTCGAGCCTATGCCCCTGAGGATTGCGAAAGCCTTGTGGCCTTATGGCAACAATGCGGCCTGACGCGGGCTTGGAATAATCCTTATCTCGATATTGAGCGTAAGCGAGCCAATCGACCCGAATGGTTGCGCATTGCAGAAGTGCAGCGAAGTGCGCAGCGTTGGGAGCTAATCGGTTCCATCATGATCGGCTATGAAGGCCATCGTGGTTGGGTTAATTATTTGGCCGTGCAGCCGCGCTGGCAGGGACGAGGTCTCGGAAGGGCGCTTATGGCAGAGGCTGAGAAACGCTTGCTCGCTGAGGGGTGTCCAAAACTTAGTCTTTTGGTGCGTTGTGACAATGAAGCAGTACGGGCCTTTTACCAGCGGCTCGGTTATGGTGTTGATCAAGCTATTGCGATGGGTAAACGCCTCATTCCCGACGACTGATCATCAATGTCCATGTAACATGACATGGATGAATGTGAGAAAAAATAGGCAATTTGAATTTTTCGCGCGAGGCTGAGCCATGAAGCATGTGTATCCCTTTGCCGCCCTGGTTGGGCAGGACGACATGAAACAGGCTCTTTTGATTGCCGCAATCGACCCCTTGATTGGCGGCGTCTTGGTTTTTGGCGATCGCGGTACCGGAAAATCGACCGCAGTTCGATCACTGGCAGCACTCTTGCCCCCGATGCAAGCGGTGAAATCCTGTCCTTATCAATGCGATCCGAAAGATAGGGCAACAATCTGCCCGCATTGCAAGCGCTTGCGAAAACCCCAAGCGGTGACCGTGCCTGTGCCGGTGGTTGATTTGCCCTTGGGCGCCACCGAGGATCGAGTCTTAGGCGCACTTGATTTGCAAAAAGCCTTGCGCGAGGGCGTCAAGGCCTTCGAACCCGGTTTGCTCGCAAAAGCACATCGAGGCTTTTTGTACGTGGACGAGGTCAACCTGCTTGAAGATCATTTGGTTGACTTATTGCTTGACGTTGCCGCTTCGGGTGAAAACCTCATCGAACGCGAGGGGTTAAGTCTG
>JALQWJ010000036.1:4219-10272 GCA_023258775.1 Burkholderiaceae bacterium
CAATTATTAGATCGTTTTGGTTTGTCTATCGATGTGAGAACGCCTAAGGATTTGGAAACACGACTTGAGGTCTTAAAGCGTCGTGATGCTTTTGATCAGGATCCCAGCGCCTTTTGCGACCACTATGAATCGCAACAACAAGCCCTAAAGGCCTTAATAGTGAGCGCGCGCGCCTCGCTCGCCTCGGTGGCTTTGCCCGATGAAGTCATGCGCTATATCGCTCAGTTGTGCATGAAACTAGGCACCGACGGTTTACGTGGCGAGTTGGGTTTAATGCGCGCTGCGCGAGTTTTGACCGCGATGCGAGCGCAATCCGTGACGAGCATTCAAGAAGTGATCGATGTTGCGCCAAGCGTGTTAAGTCATCGGCTTAGGCGAGATCCGCTTGAAGAAAGTGCAAGCGCCAGTGTGATTGCCCGAGCGCTTCGCGATATGCCTTCGGCGTCAGCACAAGCACACTAGGCGCTTTTCACTGGTCAGCCTTCTTGTGAAGTCAGCGTGATCTCGAATCAGAACTACCGCGGATTAATCGCGTCACCACTTAGCCTTGCGGCAAATTTGCTCCTGGTCGATCCCGGTGGTTTAGGCGGTATGCATTGCAAAGCTCGAGTCTCACCATGGCGAACAGCATTCTTGCAGCAGTACTTAAGCCGTGCTGAGAGCATTGGTCCGGTGGTCGCGCTTGCATCGCATGCTGATGAACGCAGTCTTATCGGCGGGGTGGACTGGGCAGCGAGTCTTCGCCAGGGACTGGCTTGCTTTGAAGCGGGTGTCTTGGGCCGTGTCAACAAGGGCGTGCTGAAGGTCGGCATGGCTGATCGGCTTAATCTGACCATGGCAGGCCTCATCGCTCAAGCCATGGATCAAGGCGCTTTGCCCCCGACTCTTGGGCGCGATGACGCAGGATGTGCATCAGGATCCGATTTAAGCTTTGCCTGCCTGTTACTTGATGAGGCGCTTGATGAGGAAAATGCTGCGCCGGGGCTGTTATGTTGTCGTCTTGCATTTTGGATCAGTGAGGATAATTTATTAAACCAGCCGCTGAGCATGCTCAGCAGCGCCGACTTGTTGCGCGCTCGCGGCTTTTTGAGGCGCTGCCGCGTGCCGGGTTTTGCCTATACTGCCCTTAGCGAGGCAGCGCTTGCCTTTGGTGTTGATGACTTAAGAGCGGCGCAATTTGCACTGCGTGCATTTCGAGCGCTGCTGGCACTAGCCCGTGCACTTGATCCGCAAGCCCAAGAGGCGCTTGATCATGAGGAGGCTTTGGGGGCTGTTGCAGCATTGGTTTTTGGCCCGCGTGCAACAAGGCTTCCTAACTCGGCTGAGGCAGCGCTTCATCAGGACCAAGGCAGCAAAGGCGATCTGCCACCGGCAGATACAGGCGTGGATCAAAGGCAGGCCGCGCGCGATGATCAGCACCAGGGCCGGCTAAGGCCTGATGAGGCTAGACAGCGAGACGCGCTCGCGTCTGAACTCGATGGGGAGAAGCCTCAAGCTGGCACCCGAAGCACCGCCCAAACCGGCACCCGAAGCGCCACAAATAGCGCCACAAATAGCGCCGAAGCAAGTGACGATCAGCCTGCGATTTCTTCTCAGGATGAATCTGCGCAAGACGGCCCGCGAGGTGTTGAGCAGGTGCTAGCCCTTGCAGTTGCTGCAGCACAGGCACTCTTGCCGCCAGGGCTGCTGGCCTCGGGTGCTCTGGCAGCAGCGGCACTGTCCGGTTCGGTTTCTACTGGACGATCGGCAACCCGGTCAAAGGCGGGTTTACGCGGTCGCAGCCTTGGCGTGCGTGAAGGTTTGCCCGGACCGAGAACGCGCTTACATGTGCTTGCGACCATCCGGGCTGCTGTGCCCTGGCAAGGCTTGCGCGAGCGATCATCAAAAGACGCGCTTATGCGAATCGAGCGCTCGGATTTACGGATCCATCGCTATGAGCAGCGTGACCAGTTGACAACCGTCTTCGTCGTTGATGCTTCAGGTTCGGCAGCTTTGCATCGTCTTGCCGAAGTTAAAGGTGCTGTGGAGCTCTTGCTTGCCCAATGCTACGTGCGGCGTGATCAAGTGGCAGTGATTGCCTTTCGCTTGGACCAGGCTCAGCTCTTGCTGCCTGCAACCCGTTCGTTGACTCGGGCCAAGCGTCAACTTGCCGCACTGCCAGGTGGGGGGGGTACACCGCTTGCCAGCGCACTTGCCCTAACCACCAAGCTGATGCTTCAGTGGCGCAGACAAGGGCAGCGGATCCAGGCGATTGTCTTAAGTGATGGCAAGGCCAATATCGATCTTGAGGGTAAACCCGGTCGGCGAAAAGCGATGCTCGATGCGCAACACCAGGCCAGGCTGCTTGCACGACTCACCCACCGGGCATCTCGTCTTGTGTGGGTCGATACTGCGCCAAGGCCATCGAGCGACGCACAATCCATGGCGCAATTGATGGGGGCGAGCTACATGCTGCTACCTTATGCAAATGCTCAGGGCTTGGCTGCCCTGGCAAGCTAAATGGCGCAAAGTGGCTGGCAGTGGGAGCGTGAAGGTGCCGATTGGCCTTTACGTGCCTACAGCAGCTTCGTATCACTCGGGCATATACGCTGGCATGTTCAACGACTAGGGCCTTTGAGTGCTCATGCCCGGACCAATCCGCCTCGTCGTATCGTACTCTTACATGGAACGTTCTCGTCCACGCATAGTTTTCGCAAGCTTGCTCCACTGCTTGCTGAGGGCTATGAGCTGCTCATGCCCGACTTGCCCGGGCATGGCTGGACCCAAGGTGCTCGCGCCTCGGATATGGCCATGCCCAATATGGCAAGCCTGCTGGCGCAACTCATCGAATCGCTCGGTTTTTACCCTGCTGTCATTGTTGGCCATTCCGCTGGGGCTGCGCTAGCACTGCGTCTTGGCATGAACTCGGGCAAGCTGCTCGATTCGGTGATTAGTCTCAATGGCGCCTTATTGCCCTTGCCTGGACTTTGGGGCCAGGTTTTTGCGCCCGCGGCTCAACTGCTTGACCTTGTGCCAGGCCTGGCGCAACTTACAGCCTGGCGATCGCGTCATAGTGATTGGGTCGATCGCTTATTGGCAGGTACCGGATCAAACTTAAGCGCCGAAGACATTGCCTGGTATCGCCGTCTGGCAAGTGATCCCGGCCATGTCAAGGCGGTCATGGACATGATGGCGCGCTGGGATTTGGCAGGCTTTGCTCAGCGTTTGCCTGCTTTTCAGGGTCGAATCGATTTACTCGCTGCAAGTCGGGACGCCACGGTACCTGCCTCGGAAATCAAGCGCGTTGCCCTCTTATTGCCCCAGGCGCGCTGTCAGGTTTTGCGCGATCTGGGCCATTTGGCTCATGAAGAAGCACCGCAGACGGTTGCAGCATGGATTTTGGAGCGATTAAGTCGACATTAGACGTTTCAAAATGTCTAAAACACTTTACACTCGGGTATGGCCACTCATGTTTCTGCCCCAATGCTTCCAGAGCTTGCGACATCAAAGTCTGGTTCTGCGCCGCATGTTGTGGTGATTGGCTCGGGATTTGGCGGCTTGGCCGCAGCGATTCGTTTTCGCTGCAAAGGCTATCGGGTCACCGTACTTGAAAAGCTCGCTGAACCTGGTGGACGTGCTTTTGTCTTTCGACAAGACGGCTTCACCTTCGATGCAGGCCCCACAATTGTCACCGCGCCCTTCCTGCTCGAAGAGCTCTGGGCAATGTGTGGGCGCCGATTGAGCGACGATGTGACGTTAGTGCCGATGAATCCTTATTATCGGATCCGCTTTGCTGATGGTTCTCATTTTGATTACAGCGGCGACCCCCAAGCGATGCGTGAGGAAGTGGCTCGCTTTTGTCCCGCTGATGTTGCTGGCTATGAACGCTTTATGGAAAAGGCCGAGGCCTGCTATCGGCTTGGCTTTGAAGAGCTGGGCAGCATTGCATTTGAAAGCTTATGGGATTTGATGGCCGCAATTCCCAACATGGTGCGTATGCGAGCCTGGCGATCAATTTATGCCATGGTTTGTGAGCATTTAAGCGATCCAAAGCTACGCGTGGTCATGAGCTTTCATCCACTCTTAATCGGTGGAAATCCTTTATCGGTAACCAGTGCTTACAGTTTGATTGCAAGCCTTGAGCGCCGTTATGGCGTGCACTTTGCCATGGGCGGCACGGGTTCGCTGATTCGTGGGATGGTCAAGTTATTGGATCAATTAGGTGTGTCGGTGCTTTGCGGCCAAGAGGTCAGCCGCATTCTTGTTTCGCAATCCCGAGCACAGGGTGTCGAGCTAAGCGACGGTCGAAAAATCCTCGGCGACTTAGTTGTTTCTAACGCCGATACGGCTGCGACCTATAAGCATTTAATTGCACCTGAGCATCGACCCCATTGGACAGATCGCCGCATTGATCGTGGCAAATATTCGATGAGTTTATTTGTTTGGTATTTCGGCACGAAGCGCCGCTATGAGGACGTACCCCATCATATGCTGATTCTTGGGCCACGCTATGAGGCTTTGCTGCGAGACATTTTTCATAAGCATCATTTAGCCAAGGATTTCAGTCTTTACCTTCATCGGCCAACGGCAACCGATCCGCAACTTGCCCCACCTGGTTGTGATAGTTTTTATGCTTTATCGCCAGTACCTCATCTGGATAGCGGGACCGATTGGGAAGGTCATGCCGAGAGCTATCGGCAGGCTGTTGAATCGGTTCTTGAACAAAGCGTGCTGCCAGGCTTAAGGCATGAGGTCATCAGCTCGAGAATTGTCACGCCGCTTTATTTTCAACGCGAACTTAACTCGCTTAAGGGCGCAGCTTTTGGATTAGAACCGATCCTTTTGCAAAGCGCCTGGTTCAGACCGCATAATCGTTCGGAAGACGTTAAAGACCTCTATTTTGTCGGTGCAGGTACCCACCCGGGAGCAGGAATCCCAGGTGTACTGTCCTCGGCTAAAGCACTTGATTCAATCATCCCACAGGCCAGATCGTGGGCGCGCGCATGAGCATGGATCAAGATCTTCTCGACTGCCAGCGCCTGATGCGCGGGGGTTCAAAATCTTTTTTTGCGGCGTCTCGCGTTTTGCCCGCGCCGATCCGCCAATCGGCCATGGCGCTTTATGCCTTTTGTCGTATCGCCGACGATGCAGTTGATTTGCTCGCTGAGCGCAACAGGCATGTTGGCGACATGCAAACCGAAGCGCTCGAAAAGTTATACCGAAGACTCGATCGTATTTATCGACAACATCCGATCGATCATCCGGCAGATCGAGCATTTGCAAGGCTTGTGCAAAGCAAAGCGCTTCCTAAGTCATTACCCTTGCTGCTTTTGGAAGGCTTTGCATGGGATGCTCAGTCAAAGCGCTACGAAACCATTGAAGAACTTGAGGCCTACGCAGTTCGCGTCGCAGGAAGTGTCGGCGTGATGATGGCTTTCATCATGGGTGTGCGACATCCAATGGTTCTGGCAAGTGCCTGTGAGATGGGCATGGCAATGCAACTCACCAATATTGCACGCGATGTGGGCGAAGACGCACGCGCAGGCCGCCTTTACTTACCCCAGGCCTGGATGCGTGATGCAGGGATCGATCCGCAAATATGGCTGGCCGCGCCAAGCTTTAGCCCTGCGCTCGCCACCGTGGTCAAGCGCCTGCTTAAGCATGCCGACTGTCTTTACCAGCGTGCAGAGCTCGCAACAGCTCACTTACCCTGGCGCTGCCGTCCCGCGATCGTTGCAGCGGCTAGGGTCTACGCTGAAATAGGCCGCGAACTTGAGCGACGTGCGCTTGATTCAGTGAATCAACGCGCCGTGGTTGCAGCAGGCAAAAAGTGGCAACTCGTATTTTTGGCACTCACACAGGCGCTCAAGCCTGTGAATCGATCACTATCGCCCCGGGCTTGCGAGCTCAATGAGCTTGGCGAGGCGATAAGACCTGTCATTGAGCGCTTATTGCGCAGTGGCGATGCCGACTGGCAGTCGACCAAACCCAGACAAGAAGGCGGTATTGAAAGGCTCGCTGCAGTCTTTGAGCGCCTTGAAACCCTTGACCGTCAACAGCGAGCCAAGCAGCAT
>JALQWJ010000370.1 GCA_023258775.1 Burkholderiaceae bacterium
GCCGCCAACTCCGCAGGGGATGATGCGCGTGACTCCAAGGCCATCTTACCGAGGGACTCGACCATATCGGGTGCATTCAATGCTGCACGCACCGCGGCTGAGGTACGGTTCAAAACATCAGCAGTTGGCTTGGCGGGCATGTAAACCCCGAACCATTCATCAAAGACGATATCCTTAAACCCCTGTTCAGCGAAGGTCGCCACATCGGGCGCAAATCTGCTTCGTGAAGCACCCGAAGTGGCAAGCAACCGAACTCTTCCAGTGGGCAGGTGTTGAAGAAACTCACCCATTGGACCGGACACCGAGGCGATCTGAGCGCCCATTAGGTCGGCAATGGCGGGCTGAGTGCCGCGGTATGGCAGGTGTTTAAGGTCGAGGCCTGCGGAGCGGCCGAACAATTCCGCTACAAAATGCGGCACCGAACCTGCTGCTGGACTTCCAAAGTTGTTGTCCTTTGGATTGGCTTTGCACCAAGTTACGAATTCGCCAAGCGTCTTGACGCTTGCAGGAACCATCGGGCCAACCGCGAATCCAAAATCGAACCGTACCGCCTGAGACACCGGCTGAAAATCCGCAATCGGATCGTAGGGCAGCTTCTTGTAGGTGTGTGGGTAAATACCCAACATCGACATGGGCGTAATAATTAACGATAAACCATCAGGGGCAAGCGTCTTTAGCGCCGATAGTGCGATCTGACCGCCCGCGCCGGTACGGTTCTCAACAACCACGGATCTGGCAAGAACATCCCTCAACCGGTCTGCCAAACGGCGAGCCGTAACATCAACGGTACCGCCGGGCGCAAATCCGGCGAGAATTCGCGCGCTCTCAGGAAGCGCCTGAGCGCGGACGCTGGTGCTGGCCAGATATAAGCCAGCCGCGGCTGAAGCAGTCACAAGGAATTCTCTTCGTTGCATCGTCAAATTTGCTCCGTTTAAAAGTAAGGACAGGGTGTTGCGACTCACCGCGCATTGTGACAATAAGCCCAGCAATGGATGAGGCCAGCAATGATTTTAGGGTTCAGAT
>JALQWJ010000371.1 GCA_023258775.1 Burkholderiaceae bacterium
GCTGGAGAGCCGTAGCTTGCATCACTCATCAACTGTCGGACCGAAGATGCATGCCCCTCGTGCCACATGCCAGCAATGTGATTGAGCAGCGCCCAGTGATCGGGGCTAACGTGCGCCAATCCCATGTCTTGGGCGATCTGTTCAAGCTGTTGATGGGTTGCGAAGAATACGGCGAGTTCATCTGCGGCTTTCATTCGTGGCATGGTGTGATACTCAATTAAGTTGTAGAACGTTGATCGTAACTGAAAATGGCATTCGGCGGATTGAAGGTCTTGGATGTGTTGGATTGGGGACCCATTCTGACTTGTTCAAGCTCACGCACACCATGCACGCTGATAACGATCCGGTCTCTGACAGCAGCCCCGTGGCGCAACAAACACTGCTGCGCGCAGCCGACTTTCCCAGCTGCGCCTATACGAACGAACTTTCCTGAAAGAGTCTATGCTTGGTTTTCCCTTGCTTGGTTTTCCCTTGCTTGTTTTTCTTTTAAATAACGCTTTAACTGCCGGTCGTGCCTGCTCGCCGCAGTGGACGGTCCAGGCTTCACCCAAGGCTGCCAGCTGGAACCCTTAACACCCATAGGCTTATCGCCCATCACGGTGACGCGCTGAATAATTCGCTCACCTACAAAGTCATTGAGCACAAAATGCTGGGTGCAACGGTTATCCCAAATCGCTATGCAATTCGGAGTCCATCGATATCTGACCGTGAATCGAGGATTTGTAACCCAACGCGTCAGATGGGCGAGCAGATTTTCGCTCTCCGTGGCTTGTAACTCAACAATGCGTCGTGTGAAGTGCTCATTCACGTAAAGTGCGCGCCGGCCCGTCTCTGGATGAACACGCACAACGGGATGTACCGCCATCTGTTCCGGCCTGTTGTGCGGGTGGGCGTCATGTAGGGCTGTAAGGCCTTCGCACAGCGATCGCATGGGCTCGGACATTGCTTCATAAGCGGCGTAAAGACTCGCCCACATCGTGTCCCCACCTACTTCGGGACATCGAACCATTT
>JALQWJ010000372.1 GCA_023258775.1 Burkholderiaceae bacterium
TAACAACCAACGCCAAATCCAGCGAATTTGGGCTTGGCGCCTAAATTGAAACGAGCCCCAGGCTGTGATGCCCAGCGACATCACCCACGCGGGAAGCGCAAAATTCATCACATGCCAGAAGACATCGTCCCAATTCATTGAAATCTTTCTTACAACTCAAAGTTTTATAATCCAAGTATGGCAGTTTGGGCATTGGGGTTAAACCACACAACAGCCCCGCTCGATTTGCGCGGGCGGTTTGCGTTTGCCATGGACCAATTGCCCCCCACTTTGCACCAATTGCGCGGCAACTTGGCTGCCCAAACCCAACAGCAACCCGAAGCCGCCATTCTCTCAACTTGCAATCGCACAGAAATTTATTGTGCCGCAGATCAACTGGCCATTGAGGACACTTTAAAGTGGCTGGCCCAAACAGGCGGCGTGTCGGTTCATGAACTTCGCCATCACACCTATTTGCTCGAAGAAGGCCATGTCGCTCGGCATGCTTTTCGGGTGGCCAGTGGTCTTGACTCGATGGTCTTGGGTGAAGCCCAAATTTTGGGTCAATTGAAAGATGCAGTTCGCGCAGCCGATGAGGCTGGCGCTTTGGGCAGCACCTTGAATCAACTGTTTCAGCGCAGTTTTGCGGTGGCCAAAGAAGTTCGCACCACCACCGAGATTGGCGCGCACTCCATCAGCATGTCTGCTGCCGCAGTGCGATTGGCAGGTCAATTGTTTGAGGACCTGTCCAAAATCAAGGTGTTGTTTGTCGGTGCGGGTGAAATGATCGAACTGGTGGTCACTCACTTTGCGGCCAAAAATCCACGCAGCATGGCGATCGCCAACCGCAGCATGGACCGCGGTGAAAAATTGGCCGCGCAATTTGGCGCCGAAGTGATGCGCCTCTCTGAGTTGCCAGACCGCTTGCATGAGTTTGATGCCGTCATCAGTTGCACGGCCAGCACCCTGCCCTTGATTGGCTTAGGCGCCGTTGAACGTGCCCTTAAAAAACGCCGCAACCGCCCTATG
>JALQWJ010000373.1 GCA_023258775.1 Burkholderiaceae bacterium
GGTTCACTATTTAAAGTTGAACGTTTTAAACATAGTTACATGCATTGCTGGCGACACAAAACGCCGGTGATTTATCGCGCCTCATCGCAATGGTTCGCCTCGATGGACAAAATGCCGCATCGAGGTGGCGAGAGCTTGCGCCAGACCGCACTTCGGGCGATTGAGGCAACTGCCTTTTATCCAAGTTGGGGTAAGGCTCGGCTACACGGCATGATCGCCAACCGACCCGATTGGACCTTATCGCGCCAGCGTAACTGGGGCGTGCCGATGGCTTTTTTCCTTCATCGAGACACTGGTGCTCTTCACCCCGACACAGCCAATCTTCTTGAGGCCGTTGCCAAACGTATTGAAAAAGAAGGCATCGAGGCTTGGCAGCGGCTTGACCCTGCTGAACTGCTCGGAGATGATGCTAAACATTATGTCAAAAATCCCGATACGCTCGATGTCTGGTTTGATTCGGGCACAACCCATCAGACGGTATTAAGAGGCTCGCATCGCGACGAATCGGCCTTTCCGGCTGATATGTATCTCGAGGGTTCTGATCAGCACCGAGGCTGGTTTCATTCATCGCTACTCACCTCTTGCATGCTCAATCAGCAGGCCCCTTACAAGGCCTTGCTTACACACGGCTTTGTGGTGGACGGCCAGGGACGAAAAATGTCCAAGTCCTTGGGCAATGTCATCGTTCCACAAAAAGTATCGGATAGCCTGGGTGCGGAAATCTTGCGGTTATGGGTGGCAAGTACCGACTATTCGGGCGAATTGTCGCTTTCGGACGAAATTTTAAAACGGGTAGTCGAATCCTATCGACGTATAAGAAATACCTTGCGCTTTTTATTAGCTAATCTCTCGGACTTCAATCCACGTAGCGATGCCGTTCCGATCAAGGACATGCTCGAAATCGATCGCTGGTCGATTGCGTTTACCCAGCAATGGTTGATCCAGATACAAGAACATTTAAACGAATTTGAATTTCACCCGGTTGTGAGTGGCCTGCAGCATTTCG
>JALQWJ010000374.1 GCA_023258775.1 Burkholderiaceae bacterium
TCCTCAGATCCGATCCCAATGAATCAATGGGACTTGCGATCGGTCTAATCCTGAATCGGTCTGTAAGCTCAATCGTTTGCCGTCAGGTGAGGCTGTACCCTTTAATCGAAGCGAAGGCGCATGTTTGCGCTGAATTTCAAATTCTATATCACTTCCGCTTACCTTCCCCTCGCCAATTGGGTGAGTAAGTCCTTGATTGGTAGTTCTTAATTCAATTATTTGATGCGACTGAACAAGCTCGATCGCATCGGATTCAAGGCCAATGTCAGCGGGGATTCGCCACCGACCGCTCACCCGCGCAGGAACGACCCAAAGCATTGCCAGCTCATTGGGCACGTGGGCGATCACCTGATCAGGGCGCCACGAGCCGAGATCAAAACGGTTCGATAGCACTCTGGTGCCGGGTCGCAGTTGCTCAAGTCGTGGCGCCAATTTGGCATTGAGTGATTCGCCAAGGTACAAGGTGACCACGCTGGCATCCGAAAAGTCAACTTGAAAGAGGTCAGCCTTCATGAAACTGACCCGATCGGCAACACCAGCGCGAACAGCATGACGCTTGGAGAGCTCGACCAAATCCGCGTTGTATTCAATACCGATTGCTTTTGCACCGAAATACTGGGCAGCTAGTATTGGGATGATGCCATCACCCGATCCAAGATCATAGACAAGATCGGAAGCTTCAGTCTTTGCCGCTTGAAGCATTGCCATCGAGATTGCACGGCTTGAAGGCATCCACATCACATCCTTACCAGCACTGGCCAACTGCAGGCGATACAAATCGTCCCCATAATTGGTGCTCGCGCATGAGATGAGCGTGCAAGAGGAGAATGCAAATCCTGCTTTACGAAGGAAGCCTCGGCGTTGTCGCTCGGATTCTTGCATCGTGCAATGTTTGGTGGATAGGCTAAAGATTACTGCCAAATGCTAGATAAGCGCCAAACTTTAAACCCATTTTGCAAGTCGAACAGCCATGGCAGAGCCCTGACC
>JALQWJ010000375.1 GCA_023258775.1 Burkholderiaceae bacterium
CGAACCACTACAAGCTGGCGAGAATGAAAAGGGCTATGAGTTCGTAAATAAAATTACAGGTGGACGCGTTCCGAAGGAGTACATCCCTTCAGTAGACGATGGATGCCAAGAAGCAATGCAGGCAGGTCCTCTTGCTGGTTTCCCACTAACAGATGTACGTGTAACTCTTCTTGACGGCGCATATCACGATGTTGACTCATCTGAATTGGCCTTCAAGATTGCTGGTATCGCAGCATTTAAGGAAGCAGCAAAACTTGCTGGTCCAGTATTGCTAGAACCAGTTATGAAAGTTGAAGTCACCACTCCTGAAGATTTCATGGGTGATGTCATCGGCGATCTAAATAGTCGTCGTGGCCAAATTCAGGCCATGGATGAGCGGTCAGGTGCCCGCGTTGTTAGGGCGCTAGTTCCGTTATCAGAGATGTTCGGTTATGTCGGAGATCTTCGAAGCAGAACACAAGGCCGCGCAAGCTACTCAATGGAGTTCGAAACTTATGCAGAAGTTCCTGCAGCAGTTTCAAAGGAAATCATTGCGAAAGTACGCGGCGAATAATCCCTAATAAGAAATAAAAAGCACAAACCAAAACCCTAATAACCAAAAGCACTAAGAAATTAAGAAAGAGGAACCAAAGTGGCAAAGGCAAAGTTCGAACGAACCAAACCACACGTCAACATCGGAACCATTGGTCACATCGACCACGGTAAGACCACTCTTACTGCGGCGATCTCAAAGGTGTTGCACGATAAGTACCCAGATGTAAACCCATTTACTCCATTCGATCAGATCGACAAGGCGCCAGAAGAGCGTCAGCGTGGTATCACCATTTCGATCGCACACATCGAATACCAGACCGAAAAGCGTCACTACGCACACGTTGACTGCCCAGGTCACGCTGACTACATCAAGAACATGATTACTGGTGCTGCACAGATGGACGGAGCAATCCTCGTTGT
>JALQWJ010000376.1 GCA_023258775.1 Burkholderiaceae bacterium
TGGCAGGCTGCTCGTTGGCTGATAGGATTTGAAGCTGTCGCGTTTCGAATGCTGATCGTTAGCTTTTCGGTGGCGAGCCTGTTCTACAGCTGGACGCATGATGCCGGTGCTTCGCGGATGTTCCTGGTGCTAATGGTGCTTTGTCTGGCCGGTTTGCGCGCTCCTCAGCAGGCTTCAACGGGTCCTGTGCACCCAAAAGGCGAACCAAACCTTAACTCCCGCAGCCCGGCTCGCGAGCGCCGATCAAAGAAGGTCAAGCCTTGATTCGAGATACATTTCCTCAGTCTTGCTATTTAATTTGGAGCATTTAATATGTCAGAACGTTACCCCTTGCCTGCAATTGAGTCATTGCCTGCCGATATCCGAGAAATGATGCTAAAAGTGCAGGAAAAATCGGGGTTTGTTCCCAATGTTTTTCTGAAACTTGCAAGACGTCCCGCAGAGTTTCGCGCTTTTTTTGCCTACCATGACGCCCTAATGCTCAAGGAAGGTAATTTGTCCAAAGCCGAGCGTGAAATGATCGTCGTGGCCACAAGTGCGGCGAACCAATGTCTTTATTGTGTGGTTGCCCATGGTGCCTTGTTGCGAATTTTTGAGAAAAAGCCACTTATTGCAGATCAGATCGCCATTAATCATCGCAAGGCGGACATTACCCCGCGGCAGCGTGCGATTCTTGACTTTGCAATGAAGGTAGCCTTCGAATCCGACACGATTGAGGACCTTGACTTCGAAATGCTCCATGAGCATGGACTTACTGATGAAGATGCTTGGGATATTGGAGCGATTGCCGCTTTCTTTGCCCTAAGCAACCGGATGGCTAACTTGTCGGGGATGATGCCTAACCATGAGTTTTACTTAATGGGACGTGTTCCCCGTGATAAGTCTGCGTCAAGTTAAGGCAATACGCGAAGCCGATGTCTTTCAAAATAAGGGTCAGTTGCCAAGTGA
>JALQWJ010000377.1 GCA_023258775.1 Burkholderiaceae bacterium
AGTTATCACCATGATGCCCTAAGCCTAAATCGGTGTCCAACGTCAAACTATAGGATCAAAAATTTGATTGCCGACATATCTGACTCTCACCACAAATGAACCAGCATCACCAAAGGGGGTTGGCTAGACTGACCGCCGATTCGATGCGCCTCATCATTAGAACAATACTGCTAATGAGTAAAACGCCTTCTGCACCCCAGACCAAAGACCAATTCAAGTTAGGGCGAAGATCGCCGGCGTTTCATTCACTCGCGTCTTACTGCATCATAGCTTTGACATGCCCAATATCAGTGCAATAGATTCCTATATGAAAGCGCTCTGCGGATGAACTTACCAAGAAAGAATCGTGAAAAGGAATAAGGGTGTAGCGTCCAAAGCGCTTGCCACGCTTTGAAAAGCCCGCAAGCAAAGATTCATGCTCCAACGCTGAACTATAGAGCGTCTTCCGACACCTCGCTGGTCAAAGTCGCATCAACACATGCAAGCTATGTCCGCTAAAAGGGTTAGCTCAGTACAAGCCATTTTGCGTTCCCCTGGGTTTATATTGATTGGAACACAGCCTTTAACGGGTAAGCGTGCGATCGTTCCCGGTTGCTCAAAGCCTGGCAAGCAACATGATCTCGCAGCCTGATCCATTGTCAGTACGGCCTGCCAGGGTGCCCTGCTGGGCAGTTACGCTGTGGTCGTTAACCTAAAGTCAGCGTCTCAAATAGCCGTATTTTCTTTATGACAACGATGTGGGCGGCATAGCGTCACCACCTCAAGGTCGGATCTACGGCACCCAAACAACGGCAAGGGAGGTTGCGATGAACAGAATCGAACGTTACGCGGCAACCATGGCCCCGCCGAGCCTGATTCTGCCCGACTATCAACGGTTTCGCATCGATGACCAACGCATCGGCGAGCAAAGTAAGGCAATGGCCGCAAAACTTCCTC
>JALQWJ010000378.1:0-627 GCA_023258775.1 Burkholderiaceae bacterium
GGGCAGGTGCAAATGGCTGACCAACTTGGGCACCTTGTCGTACACATCAATGAGGCGCTGTGTGAATTCGTTGGGATGGCTGGTGGTGTAGCGAATGCGCTCAATGCCGGGAATGTCGGCCACGTATTCAATCAGCAGCGCAAAGTCGGCAATCTCGGCGGTGTCGCCCATCTTGCCGCGGTAGGCATTGACGTTTTGACCCAGCAAGGTAATTTCGCGCACGCCTTGCTCAGCCAAGCCGGCGACTTCGACCAACACGTCTTCAAAGGGTCGGCTGACTTCTTCACCGCGGGTGTAAGGCACCACGCAATAGCTGCAATATTTGCTGCAACCTTCCATGATGGACACGAAGGCCGTGGGGCCGTCCATCTTGGCGGGTGGCAAGTGATCGAACTTTTCAATTTCAGGAAAGGTGATGTCCACTTGCGGACGTTTTTTGGCGCTGCGTGCCGCCAAAAGTTCGGGCAGGCGGTGCAAAGTTTGCGGGCCAAACACCACGTCGACATAAGGCGCGCGTTTGATGATGTCGGCGCCTTCTTGGCTGGCCACACAGCCGCCTACGCCAATCAGCACACCACGTTCTTTAAGGTGCTTGACGCGACCTAAATCGCTGAAGACTTTTTCTTG
>JALQWJ010000378.1:651-921 GCA_023258775.1 Burkholderiaceae bacterium
ATTTGGCAACCGAAGGTTTTGATAAATACTTTTTTGCTCACAAGAGACTCCAAGCGGTGACTGGTTTATATCCAGGGGCTGATGGAAGGTGCGCGTCGTGCAGACGGGCGGATTAGCCCCCGATTATCGCAGGGACTGAAGCGCAAACAGCGCCATCACTGAAGGGCGCTGGTGCCAAAGCGTCTTACGTCGCTTCGGGTTTTCTGTAAAACATGGGGTAGTAACGCTCGACCACCGGGCCATCAAAGGCCCATGACATGCACTTGCCCA
>JALQWJ010000379.1 GCA_023258775.1 Burkholderiaceae bacterium
GATGAGGCGTGGGCTGCCAACCGCTCGGTCCACCACCCAGTGCCGCAGGCTAACTCTAAGACTACTCGGCTTGATACATCGGTCTGAAGTCTTGCTAAAAGGGCATTTAAATCAGCCTGGCGTTCAGGCTTTGCATAGATGGCCTCGTACTCTTGAAGCCGCTTGTTGTAGTAGTCGAGCATGTGTCGCTTTAACGCTCAAGACCTCGGGTGATTCGAGGGGGTAGCGAGCGTACCTGATAAGCGCAAAGAGGCCCTAAGCATCTCATTGACGCGCGTTTGCCAGCCGTCACCACTTGCACGAAGCGCAGCCAGCACATCGGCATCAAGGCGCAGCTTGATTGGTTCCTTAGTGATCGCTGCTCTGGGTCGGCCTCGGAGCTTAGGTGATGCTCCATCAAAGAGTTCGGCTGACTCAAAAAACGACGCATCTAGCGAAGGCGCATCATCAGGATCCTTCCAGATAGCGGGCAAAGAGCGCTTTTTCTCTTTCATTGGCTTTCCTCATACTAATGATGCGGCGAATGCCGCCTCGTGGTGTCCAAACCAGCACAACCAACCGCTTATCAAGCCATCCAATACTGATATGACGGGTTTCCTGATAGTTGACTCTTACATCTTCGCCTGTGAAGTGGATACCAGCGAAAATTTCATCTGCGCGTGCGAAATCTAGACCACGCTCAAGAAGTGTTTTCTCTCGTTTAGCCTGATCGTACTCAATACCCACCCTTTATTGTACCCCCAATTAATCAAGTCAAGATGGCAAAGGTTACCGCCTCTGATGAAAATGCCTAAGGATGTGCTCGATTGGCTAAGTGCAAGGGCAGTGCGATGGCGGTTTGATTTTTTCTGTTGTCGGTCTAAGCTGCTGCGGGCGTTACCTCTCGTTCGATCCGTTCGCCCACCGCTAGTT
>JALQWJ010000037.1 GCA_023258775.1 Burkholderiaceae bacterium
CGTTTTTGATAACGGTATAAAAGCAGGGATTCGTTGTCCTGATATTGTGCAGGCAGCTATTTGCGATCCAGAGCTTTGCATAAGTCTCCCTGCTTACATGACAGCTGCGACAGGTCTTGACGCTATTTCTCACGCTGTTGAAAGCTTTTGTTCGCCCGCAATCAACCCACCCGCCGATGCAATTGCTGCCGATGCATTGCTAAGGCTCTTACGTTACCTGCCAGCTGCATTTATCGATGGAAGTAATCGTTCAGCCCGCTGGCATTGTCTGATGGGGTCAATGCAGGCCGCATTGGCATTTCAGAAAGGCCTGGGATCTGTTCACGCGCTAGCACATAGTCTAGGCGTGCTCGGCTTTCATCATGGCAGTCTTAATGCGATTCTGCTCCCCCATGTTCTGAGACGGAATCGAGAAAGTATTGGTCACAAATGGGATCAATTAAGTGAAATATTTGACCAAGCTTGCAACTTCGAGCATTCGACTGAATTCAACAGGCAAAGGCAGAACATTGCTAAAATGAGTACACAAGACCCAGCAAGCTGTCTTGACAGCTTAAATTTGATGTTAAAGCTTCCGCAACGTCTAAGTGCGCTTGGCGTTGAGAAGATTTGCCTTCCAGATGTCGCAGCAGCAGCAATGCGTGATCAGGCACACCGCTCAAACCCAAAATCGATGACTCGAGAAGAATATTTACAACTCTTAGAGCAAGCGTTTTAAACCAGCCGAACTCAGACCCGTCTGGACTTTGCCTCGATGAGTTGTACGCTGCCATCTTCTAGCTTTCCTAGCAATCCTACGCTGCTATAAATACTGAGCTTTTCGCGCGTGTCAGCGATGTCAAGATCTCGCATACTCAACTGCCCAATCCGATCTGCAGGCGTGAAGGCGCCCTGACCTTTCTCCATGGTGAGACGCTCAGGATGGTAGGTGAGATTTGGGCTTTGGGTATCGAGGATTGAATAGTCATTGCCGCGCCGCAACTCAATAAAAACCTCACCCGTAATAGCACTGGCAACCCAGCGCTGAGCGGTCTCGCGAAGCATCAGACTCTGAGGGTCAAACCAGCGTCCGTGATAGAGCAACTTACCCAACCGACGCCCGTTGCTTCGATACTGTTCGATCGTATCTTCGTTATGAATACCACTAACCAGACGCTCATAGGCAATATGCAACAAAGCCATACCAGGCGCTTCATAAATGCCTCGGCTCTTTGCTTCGATGATTCGGTTTTCAATTTGATCAGACATACCAAGACCGTGGCGCCCACCAATACGATTGGCCTCCTCAAAAAGTGCAACGAGGTCATTAAACGCATTGCCGTTGAGGTGCGTCGGTATGCCATCTTCAAAGCGAACACTGACTTCCTCGGCTTTAATTTGAACATCGTCGCGCCAAAACGCCACCCCCATGATCGGATTCACGATTCGAATGCCTTGATGGAGAAACTCCAGGTCTTTCGCTTCGTGCGTGGCGCCAAGCATGTTTGAGTCCGTTGAATAGGCCTTCTCAACACTCATCTTATAATCGAAACCATGGGCGATGAGATACTCGCTCATCTCTTTGCGCCCACCGAGCTCATCAATAAAACGTTGATCCAACCAAGGTTTATAGACTTTAAGCTTTGGATTCACCAGTAAACCGTAGCGATAAAAGCGCTCGATATCATTGCCTTTGTAGGTGCTTCCGTCGCCCCAAATGTTCACGTCATCTTGCATCATCGCCACCACCAAGGCAGTGCTTGTCACTGCTCGACCGAGCGGGGTCGTGTTGAAATAAGTATTGCCCGCGGTGGCGACATGAAAAGCAGCACTTTGTATTGCAGCTAGGCCTTCAGCCGCGAGTTGGGCTCTACAGTCGATTAGTCTCGCGATCTCTGCTCCATAGGAAAGTGCTTTGCGTGGGATGTCTTCGTAGTCTGCCTCATCGGGCTGACCAAGATTTGCAGTGTATGCGCAGGGAATTGCGCCATTGGTCTTCATCCAGTGAACGGCTGCAGAGGTGTCGAGCCCACCCGAGAAAGCGATACCAACACGTTGTTGAAGGGGTAATGAAGGAAGGATATGTTGGCTCATGGCGTCTAAGATAATGGTGCTTACTGTTGTAATGCTTGGGTTAAGGATGCATGGGTGATAAAAGGCTTTGAATGTCGCTTCCAGGGCTTTTTGTTCACCCAATGGATGCGACGATTTCGGCCAGATTCGGATCGCCTTGAACCCGTTCCCGGATGCGGTCCTTTTCGAGGCCGACCAAGCCCTTATAACGAGCAGCAACATCAAGCAGCTCTTGCTCGCTCACCACATCGTCAAGTCGTTCAAAACCGGCCGGTGCACGCTCCCTAACAATCTCTAAACAGTGGTCGGGACCTTGACCTCGATTCGCGAGTACGATGGAAGCAGTTTTTGGCAGTCGATCCCGCTCATAAGCACGAAGGGCCTGTTGCAAATCGTTTGGGTTTTGTTGAAGACACTCGACAAGCGATTTGGCATCAAGAATTGCTTGACTTGCGCCGTTTGAGCCAATCGGATACATCGGATGGGCCGCATCGCCAAGCAAGGTACAAGCCCCACCGCCCCAGCTTGGTAGCGGATCACGGTCCACCATTGGGAACTCGTAATAGGCCTGAGCACGGTCAATCAAATCAGGAATATCGAGCCAATCAAAGCGCCAGGCTGAGAAGGCACCCGCAAAAACCTCCTTACTCACCTGTTTGTTCCAATCCTGACGTTCGGGCGAAACTTCGTCCACACGGAGTTCTGCGATCCAATTAATGCACTGCAGGCCACTAGAGGCCTGAACAGGCTCAATGGGATAGGTCACAAACTTCTGATCGGCGTGACCAACCATAGCCATGCTTGCCGCACTCAGAAAGGGTTTGGCCATACTTGTTGCTCGCCAAAGCATGCGTCCCGAAAAACATGGCGCACCCTCTTTTGGAAAAAACTGCCTACGAAGCGTTGAATGGATTCCGTCTGCCCCGATAATCAGATCAGGCTTAACGAGATAATTATTAGATCCTTGTTGAATCTTTAACACGGTCGATTCGACATCAATTTCAAGTACGCGGTGGCCTAGCTTTAGCGCGTCCTCGCCAAGTCGTTGCTGCACTACTCGCAAGAGTAAGACTTGCAACTGGCCTCGGTGTATCGAGTATTGAGGAACCGGATAACCTGCGAATCGACCACGAGGTTCAGCCCAAACCTTTTGTCCTTGCGGATTGAAGTAGGCGACTTCCTGTGTCCTCACCCCGATGCGATCCAAGTCAGCGAGCAAGCCAAGCGCCACAAGTTCAGTGACCGCTGAGGGTTGCACATTAATCCCAACGCCTAAAGGCTTAACCGCTTGTACTGCTTCAAAAATTTGAACATCGAAATCATGGTGGTGAAGCATCAGGGCCAGCGTCAAACCGCCGATACCTGCACCAACGATGGCAATTCTAGGCTTTGAGATCATAACCATGTCATCGGCAATCCAACATAGTTTTCCGCCAGCGATGCCGACGCTGCCTGGCTATGAACAAGATAATCCAATTCGGCCTCCTGAATCTTCTGCCCAAAATCTCCCTGATCAGGGAAGCGATGCATCAAACTTGTAAACCACCATGAAAAGCGCTCAGCTCGCCAGACACGTTGCAAACACCGACTCGAATATCGTTCCAAATGTTGGTCGTTACGATCACTAAACCAATCAGAAAGCGCCTCTGCCAAAAATCGAACATCGCTCACGGCTAAATTCAAACCTTTTGCGCCAGTAGGAGGAACGATATGCGCGGCGTCGCCTGCAAGTAAGAGACGTCCCCAGCGCATCGGTTCGGCAACGAAACTGCGCAAAGGAGCGATACTCTTTTCAATGGACGGTCCGGTCACCAGTTGATCAGCTGCCTCGGTATCGAGCCTAGAACGAAGCACTGACCAAAACCGCTCATCGCTCCAGCTTGCGATGTCATCATCAACAGGGACTTGAACGTAGTAGCGCGAACGGCTTGGGCTGCGCATCGAACAGAGCGCAAAACCTTCTGGGCTATTCACATAGATGAGCTCTTCAGCCACGGGCTTTACATCAGCAAGAACGCCCAACCATCCGAATGGATAAACCTTCTCATACTCTTTAAGTAGGTTGTTGGGGATCAGCTTACGACAAATGCCGTGGAAACCATCGCAACCAGCGACAATATCGCTCTGAATGCGCAAGGGCTGGCCTCGATGCATACCCTCAATCTCGACCGTTTGCGTATCAAGGCCTCGGATTTGCAACGCATCAACCTGATAAAAACTTCTAAGGCCTTTCGCTTCGCGATGCTGCATCAAGTCCTTGGTGACTTCGGTTTGCCCGTAGACCACCACCTGTTTACCTTGGGTGAGCTCGTGGAGGTCGATCCTGTGTCGTTGTCCCTGAAAAAGCAGATTAAAACCGTGGTGTACCAGGCCTTCTCGATGCAATCGCCCGGACAGACCAAGTTGGTCGAGCACATCGACCGTCCCCTGTTCCAGCACACCCGCACGAATTCTCGAGGCGACATATTCGGGCGACTGCCGTTCAATCAGCACATGGTCGATACCTGCCTGATCAAGCAAGGCACCGAGCAAAAGACCTGAAGGACCTGCGCCAATAATGGCGACTTGGACACGATGTTGCATAAGTCTAAATATCAAAAAAAACTGTTTCTTGATCGCCTTGAATAACGATATCAAACGAATATCTTATCGGCGAGCGATCGGGGTCAGCGTCGACAGCACAGGCAGCGATAAGTGTTGACCGCCTCCGCTTAATTTCAATTGTGTTGAGAACTGGATCAGTCTGATGTAGGGCTGAATCCTCAGGGAAATACATGCGGGTATGCAAACCAAGATTAATCCCTCGGGCGACAATCCACAGCGCCAGATGCGGCGCCATGGACATATTAGCTCGGCAAGGAACCGATCCTGGCTTAATGGTCTTAAAGTGAAAATGACCATTGTCCGGATCGATAGCACTCCGCCCCCAGCCACGAAAGCCCTGATTTGCCCTTGCTTGGTACTGCCCAAGATGGTCGGCCTGCCAAAGTTCAACCACGGCGTCGTAAATCGGCGACCCGCTACCATCAAGAACTTGACCACAAACTTCGATAGGAAGCGCTGAGTCGGGGATGCCCTGAGCACATAAGTCATGGGTGACAATAGGCGCTTGCTGAATGCCAGCCCGCGACGGAACAAGTCCTATGTGAACATACGGACCTGCCGTCTGGGAAGCACTTTCAAATCTTGGCAACATGGTCTTTTCACTCCGGCAAACGTGATTCAAACAAGGTCGCACGGGTGCCTCGCAAGACCATGTCAAAACGGTAGGCAAGCGAGTCAAAAGGCACGGCTGCATGAGGATCAAATCGAGCCACGAGTTGCTGCAGGGCTGCTGGATCCGAAACCGTGCCCAAAATCGCATCACGCTGAATAAGCGGATCACCTTCAAAATACATTTGGGTAATCAGCCGCTGACACCATGATCTACCGCTTAGTGCGAAATGAATGTGGGCCGGGCGCCAGTCGTTCATGCGGTTTCTCCAAGGATAAGGGCCTGGCCGAATCGTACGGAAAAAATAATAACCATCATGATTGCTGATAGTCCGACCGCAGCCCCCAAAATTGGGATCGAGTGGGGCTAAATAACGATCGTTTCCATGTCGATAGCGACCGCCCGCGTTCGCCTGCCAGATCTCTATGAGCGCATTGGGAATAGGCCTTGCGTTTTCGTCCATGATGTGGCCATGCACGATAATTCGTTCACCAATTGGCAAGGCGCCCTGGGAATGATTCAAGATCAGATCGTGATCAAGTTCATGCAGCTCATTAGGGGAAAAGCTTGGACCGGACAATTCGGTAAGGCTGGGATCAATTGAAATCAGCGCATGCCTTGGTGAACGCAGGACACTTGTTTTGTATTTTGAATCGTATGCCGCTGGGTGAATAGCAAAGTTGCGCGGATAATACTCGTTTAAGGCTCGATCTGACTCCATTATTGGCCCCCGAAGTGAAGCTCCCACAAGAAGTAATAATCATAGAACGGAATCACAGTCGGATCCTGCGACTTTTGCTCATCGGCATGATTTGCTTGCATGCAAGTATGGCGATCTCTCGCATCGCCTCGAGTCTTTGGGTTTTGGATGCTGGCTATGGCGAATGGTCGGTTGGTTTGCTCCTGAGCCTGTACTCCGCGGGGCCGATGCTGCTGTCGTGGTGGGCCGGGGGACTCAGTGATCGGTATGGCTTTCATCGCCCAATGGTGATTGCAATTAGCCTTGCAGTGATCGGCGGTCTTGCGCCAACCGTTTACCCAAGCTTGATAAGCATTGGCTTAAGCAGCCTTCTAACAGGAAGTGCATCGTCGATTGGTGCTATTGCGGTACAAAGGGCTGCGGGACGCTTAAGTGAACAAGGTGCAAATCTGAAGCGTGTCTTTAGTTGGGTCGCAATTGCACCAGCCGTTTCTAATGCGATCGCACCGGTAATCAGTGGTGCCCTACTTGATCATGCGGGCTTTGTCACAACGCTTGTGGTTGGCGCGCTCATCCCCGGCTGTGCCCTGTTTGCTTGTGCCAGGGTACCCTTTGAAACGATCGCATTGCCGAACCAGCGTTCATCGATTCGTGATGCACTTGATTTGTTAAGACTAAGCGCTTATCGACGCATGCTGTTATTGAATCTAGTCACGATTTCCAGCTGGGACGCCCATTTGTTTGTTGTACCAGTGCTCGGCTATGCTCAACAACTCTCCGCGACAGAAATTGGCATCGTCCTCGGCGTCTTTTCGGCCGCAAGTATTGTGATTCGGGTCGTCATCGCACGGTGGGCCGAACGCTTTAGCGAAAAAACTGCCATGCGGATTGCGGTACTCGTGGCAATGCTGGGCTTTCTAGCCTACCCTTGGCTCGCAGGTTTCAAGATGATGCTTATCGGTTCAGCTTGTTTAGGTATGAGCTTAGGTTCAGTCCAACCGATGCTCTTATCCTCGATCCATCAGGTCACACCACAGGGACGTCAAGGACAAGCACTCGGATTGCGTTCCATGGCGCTTAACGGGATTAATCTCGTCATGCCCTCGAGTTTTGGATTGATTGCCAATCTCAGCTACAGCGCCCTACCAATGAGTATCATGGGACTGTTACTAGGTCTGTCGTTATGCTTACTTCGCTAAACTTGCGCAGTTGATTGAAAGCAATGAAGCGATGAGTATGAGTCCGATAAAACGAAGAACATGAGTCAACTCGTCTTCTCGCATGCAAACGGTTTTCCTGCATCGACATATCACTACATGATTCAATGCCTACGTCGTGCCGGTCATCAGGTCAAGGCGATTGAATGTATCGGTCATGACCCGAGCTATCCAGTGAGCAGCAACTGGCCCATGCTTGTGCAACAACTCTCGGATTTGGTAAAGGCTAATCAACCTGACGACGATGGAGGAACATGGCTCTTGGGGCATTCTCTAGGTGGTTACTTGAGCATGCTGTGTGCAGCGAAAAACCCAAAGCTTCAAGGTCCAAGGATTGAAGGCGTCATTGTGCTTGATGCACCCATCATCGGCGGATGGAAAGCGCGTGGCCTGAAACTACTCAAACGAAGTCCGCTTGTTGGTGCTTTGCTACCGGGCCGGGTAAGCAAGAAGCGCCGAAGGCAATGGCCCGATCGGTCATCGGTGCGTTCGCACTTTGAACATAAGCGAGCCTTCAGAAACTGGGATCCAAGGGTACTGGATGACTATGTGAATTTTGGAACCAAGGATGCACTTGATCGCTTCGGCCTACCCTGCCGGATTTTGGTGTTTGATCGTAACATTGAAACTTTAATTTATAACACTGTGCCAGGTCATTTAGAACGTTATTTAACAAGACATCCGATTAATTGTCCGCTCATTTACATCGGGGGCAGGCGATCGCTTGAGGCTAAACAAATTGGTCTTGCAAGCACCCGCAAGTTACTCGCGGGTCTTTGCCAAAGCGAGTTCATCGAAACCGAAGGCAGCCATCTCTTTCCCATGGAGTACCCGGATAAAACGGTCGAGATGCTGTTAAACATACTGCCACCCTGAAGGTTTAGCGCATGTTGAAAACCGCCTGCGAATCGAAGTTCCTCATTAATTGGCCTGCAAGCTTTGCGCCTTCAAGCATCCCCTGTGAATCGGCGACCTGATGACCATTAACCCATACTCCGTGCACACCCAGCGCATCGGTATGCAATCGTGATGCACCACCAGGCAAGTCATGCACCCGGCGCTTAGGACCTCGACCCACACATTGAGGATCAAACAAAAGCAGATCAGCTGCAAACGATTCGCGTAACAAACCGCGCGAGGACATGCCGAAAATCGCTGCACTCTGCGCCGTTAGCTTATAGGCAGCTTGCTCAAGACTCATTACTGAAAGATCACGAGCCCAATGTCCTAATAAATGTAAACCGAAACCGGCATCGTTAAAAAATGTGAGATGGGCGCCAGCGTCGCTCAGTGATACAAGGCTGTGTGGATGATTCAACATCCGAGCCACCTGCATCTCATCGCTATTGAGCAATTGCGCAGTAAACACGGTTTTTAAGTCCTCTTCCAGAGCAAGGTCGAGCATCACATCAAGCGGATGACGATGGCTCTGCGTGGCCATCGTGGCGAGACTGCACTGTTCCAGATGCGCGTTGGATGCCTTTGCGACTTCAACGATATGAACCTTATCCCACTCGCCGTTAAAGAGACGAAACACAGCAGGCGATTCAAGCTCTGCCTTGACTGCCTTCCTAAACGATTGGTCGGCGAGCACCTTTAACAAGGCCGCATGCGCCAGTCCTAGTGCGGGTTTCCAGGAAGGCAGGCCTTCCACTGGATAGGGCGATGCGAGGGTAAAGTCCATGGTGAGTGGACAGCATGAGACCTGACCGATTAAGGGGTTGCCACGGTGATTGGCAGCTTCGATAGCGTCGAGATCTTTAAACACCGCCCCACCATTGGTACTGTTGTGAAGCAGCGCGGCAATCATGACCGGACGCTTAGATTGAACCGACATCTCCTCCAATAAAGATATCGGCATTTGACCGCCCTTAGTCACCATGTAAACCCCGCCACCTTGACATGCCATCGCTCGAATCAATGCTAAATGTTCGTTGTCATGAGCCAATCGCGAGGGCATGGGCGTGCCAGCCTCGCCATTGTGTGCTGGACTCGTACTGCTAGCCAGTCCAACCGCACCAACTTGCATGGCCTCACGAACGAGCGCAGCCATTTGCTGTATTTCTTGTTGCGTAGCTTCCCGCTGGGTCGCTGCCTCACCCATTACATAGGTACGTACCGAGGAATGTCCAACATAGGCTGCCAGGTTCACAACACTGCCTTGTCGTTCTAGCAACTGTAGGTACTCGGAGAAACTTTCAAATTCCCATCGGATGCCGCTTCTTAAGACATCGAGCGACATACCCTCAACTTGGGTGAGGTTACGCATGGTGCGCTCGCGATCCTCAGGTTTGCATGGTGCGATTGCAAAGCCACAATTGCCAATTACCGCGCTCGTTACGCCAAGCTCTGGCGATGGCCGTACATAGGGATCCCAGGTGATTTGAGCATCAAAGTGGGTGTGACTGTCGATGATGCCTGGCATCAGTGCAAGCCCGTCGGCGTCGATGACCCGCCTGGCTTCCAACTTTAAGGATGTACCAATGGCGGCAATCTTTCCGTCCCTCACTGCCAAGTCACCCTGGTAAGACGGAGCACCACTGCCATCAATCAGTCGGGCACCGCGTATTAACAAATCATCCACCGTTTAACTCCTTCTCAAAACTGGTCTCCATCAACTTCCTGAATCGGACGCTGGGGTCTTTTACGTCGATCTGAACGTCTGACCATCGTAAGGGCGCACCGGCTTGGACTGCGCGCTTGAGCTTGATCCCATGCGCGAGACCAAGCGGCAGGCCACCGAGTCTGAGGGAGTCGCTGGCAGGCATAAGCCTTCCAAACACAGTAAATCCGCCCTCCCCGTCTAAGCGTTCGCCGACCTTGAGATCACGCTTTGCAGTAGCCACGACGTCCGCGTGCCAAGCAATCGGCGCCCCAGTCGGCTCTGCACGCAAACCAACCGATGCAATACTTATACCTAACTCGAGGCCAATCAAATGAAAGGGCTTGTACATCGAGGTGAATTCGCCAGAAGGATCGGTAACTAAGCCATATTCCTTAAAGC
>JALQWJ010000380.1 GCA_023258775.1 Burkholderiaceae bacterium
AATTCGCCAATAAAGTTGCCTTGTGACAGAAAAGTCCCCTACGGCTTATCGATGTCATTTATCGCTGAGTTTCAACCTCTGAATCAAGGATTCAACATGCTAAAGATCAAAACCTGGGTATCCGCATTAGGCTTGTCCGTGCTGGCCACAACTGCCATGGCCGCCGAAATTACGGGTGCGGGCGCAACATTTCCATTCCCCATCTATGCCAAATGGGCAGAAGCCTATAAAGCCAAGACTGGCAACAGCATGAATTACCAGTCGATTGGTTCATCGGGTGGTATCAAGCAAATCAAAGCCAAAACAGTTGACTTTGGCGCCACAGACGCACCCGTCAGCTTTGAAGATTTGGAAAAAGATGGCATGGTTCAGTTCCCCGCCATCATTGGTGGTGTGGTGCCCGTTGTGAACATTGAAGGCATCAAGCCAGGCCAGTTGAAATTGACAGGCGAGTTGTTGGCCGATGTGTTCGCCGGTGTCATTGCCAAATGGAATGACAAGCGCATTGCTGATTTGAATCCTGGTGTTGCATTGCCTGATGCCGCCATCACGGTGGTTCACCGTGCAGACGGTTCTGGTACAACTGCCGTGTTCACTGACTACTTGGCCAAAGTCAATGCCAACTGGAAATCAACAGTGGGTGCTGGTGCTGCAGTTAAGTGGCCAGCAGCCTCCTCAGTAGGTGGCAAGGGCAACGAAGGCGTTGCTGCTAACGTGAGCCGTATCAAAAACGCCATTGGTTACGTTGAGTACGCTTACGCCAAGAAAAACAACATGTCGCATTTGAATCTGCGCAATCAAGCGGGTCAGTTTGTAGCGCCTGATGATGAAACATTTGCTGCGGCTTCAGCCAATACCGACTGGTCCAAAGTTCCAGGCATGGGCATCTACTT
>JALQWJ010000381.1:0-438 GCA_023258775.1 Burkholderiaceae bacterium
CTCTGAAGAAACAAGGCTGGTCGTTCGTCGGGCCGACCACGATGTACGCCTTCATGCAGTCGATGGGCGTGGTCAACGACCACTTTGTGGGTTGTCACGTACGCGCCGCTTGCGATCGCGAACGCCGTGCCATCCTTCGTGCCGGGGTTGGCGACACGCGATTCGCCGATACACTTCATCCCACGACGCGGGGTGGAGCAGCCCGGTAGCTCGTCGGGCTCATAACCCGAAGGTCGCAGGTTCAAATCCTGCCCCCGCCACCATTAAACGACCGACCCCAGTGGGTCGGTCGTTTTGTTTGTGTGGCGCCTCCGCCGGTTTTAGCCTTCGCGGTCGAGCGAGACTGCCATGCCAGGGAGAGACACCCATGGCTGGCGGTCTACACACCACACTTCAACGCCTGGCTTGACGTTTGACTTGTCATCAAGGAGCCCTGCC
>JALQWJ010000381.1:448-869 GCA_023258775.1 Burkholderiaceae bacterium
GGATCGAAAGGTCCGGGCCTCTTTCGTTCCCGGCGCGTGCCGTTTACGGAGTCTCGCGCTCCATCGACAGCGCCATGCCGGGCAACGACACCCACGGCTGGCGGTCGACGCACCATGCTTCGACGGTGGGGTTGACCGACGACTTGTCGTCGAGCACGCCCGCCTTCACCGCGATGATGCCGTTCGACTTTGCAAGCTCCGACACGATCGGCGACCCGCAGCCCGGACAGAACTTGCGACGCACGTACACGTCGTCCTTGCGCTCACCGCGCTCTTCGAAAGTCTTCAGTTCACCGTTGACCTTCAACTGCGACTCGTGGGCCACAAGGTTCACCGAGAAAGCCGACCCACCCTGTCGCTGACAGCGGTCGCAGTGACACACCGCCGTGGCGATGATGTCGCCCGTCAACTCGAAGGTCAC
>JALQWJ010000382.1 GCA_023258775.1 Burkholderiaceae bacterium
ATGCAGCGCCATTCAGGTAAACCGACTTACCGATGTTCACATTGTCTGCCATCGACGTGTCAGTGGCTGCTGACAAACTAAAGATTGGGGTGTAGTCGCGACCTACACGGATCTCACCGAAGCCACCAGCAAGAGAGACGATGCTCATACGGATGCCCTGCGAGGGGACTGCAGTCGCGGCACCGGACGCGTTGCTATTCATACCTACGGCAAGGTTACCCGTGCCCCCAGCGTCCATGCCAAGCTCGTAGTGGAAACCGGCAGTCATATCGCCAATTTTTTCCGTGCCACGGAAAAACAAGCGGTTCGAAGCCAATGCGCCAGCCGCGTTACCACCAGTCTGGTTAACCGTAGTTTCTGTGCCTTGCTTGGTCGTCACGCTGTTAAAACCACCGTCCATGATCCCACCGACGGTTACCTGGGCCGAAGCGACGGCCGGTACAGCTGCTGCGATTGCAATCGCGAGAAGCGATTCGCAAGTTACCGGGCGGTGCTTTAGGTCTTACCTAACCATTTCAATCACTTAAGCTTGCACTGATGCTCAAGTTCAAAACACATGTTCTTTTGAACTTTTGAACTTTCAGCTTCGCCTAAGCTACACGGCCATTATCAATCTCAGGTATCGGTATCGTCGAGTCGCTGTGAGGCGAGGCCATCACTTGAACGCGGTTGAAGCTCTTCAATCACATCAGCGAAGGCCTCAACATCTTCGAAACTGCGATAAACCGAAGCAAAACGGATGTAGGCGACTTTGTCTACTTTGCGAAGCTCGCGCATGACCAATTCACCAATGCGATCGCTGGAAAGCTCTCGCAAGCCAAAGCTCATGAGCCGATTCTCGATACGCAACAAGCTTGC
>JALQWJ010000383.1 GCA_023258775.1 Burkholderiaceae bacterium
ATGAAAGAGGCTACACGCGCATCGTGGACCGCAAAAAAGACATGATTCTGGTCAGCGGCTTCAATGTGTTTCCCAACGAACTGGAGAATGTCGTCTCCCTGTGCCCTGGCGTTCTGGAATGTGCAGCTGTAGGTGTGCCCGATGACAAACAAGGCGAAGCCATCAAGTTGTTCGTCGTTCGCAAAGATCCTGCGCTCACCGAGGAGATGGTTTCAGCTTACTGTCGAGATCAACTGACAGGCTACAAAGTGCCCAAGTACATAGAGTTTCGAACCGAGCTCCCCAAGACCAATGTTGGCAAAATTCTTCGCCGAGAATTGCGTTCACCACATTAATTTTTTGACAGAGACTCTTTTGCATCCTTTGCTACCTGCGGACATGCTCTTTTTTGAGCGCGGCTGGCTATCCTCCAACAATTTGTTGCTTCTGGGGCCAGATGAAGCGGTCTTGATTGACAGCGGCTATTGCACACACAGTACACAAACCCTCAGCCTTGTTCAGCATGCCCTAGGCGCGCGCCCCTTGGATCGGCTTCTCAATACCCATTTACACAGCGACCACTGCGGAGGAAACGCCCTGCTGCAAGCCGCCTGGCCCAATTTGCAAACCCTGGTTCCCCCTGGGCTGGCCGAGGCTGTCAGGTCTTGGAACACTGTCGAGCTAACCTACGAACCAACAGGTCAAACTTGCCCCAGATTTCAGGTGAGCGGCGTCTTACAGCCGGGGACCTCGCTCTGTTTGGCGGGACGCACATGGACTGTCCATGCAGCCCCTGGGCATGACCCTCATTCCGTGATTCTTTTCGAGCCAGCTTCACGTATCTTGCTGTCCGCAGATGCGCTATGGGAGCATGGTT
>JALQWJ010000384.1 GCA_023258775.1 Burkholderiaceae bacterium
ACTCACGGTCGCATTTCTCATTCCCGTGTTCGGAACCTTTTGGGGTGCCTGGCTCTTAGGCGAGCCGGTCACTTGGAGCACTTTGATCGGTGGATTGATGGTTCTCATGGGGACTGCCATGGTCACGGGGTTCTCGCCGAGCACCTTGTTTGGCCGAACCCGTTAAGCAGAGCAACGCCAGGGCCGGTGACACCGACGAACGGTACCTGAATTTTTTAGCTCAAGCCGACGCAACCCGAGCCTACAGGGGACGCTTTGAGTGTTAAAGTTGTCCTAAAACCCAGTACGATGTTACGGTATAAATTTTATCAGATTGTAACTAAATTGTGCCTAAACCAGCGAAAATGAGCGTGTTTTGCACATTAATTAGGCGGCTAAGTTAGTGACCATTATCACGATAAGCCCCGTCGTTGGCGCCCCCGGCAGGAATCGAACCTGCGACCTTCCCCTTAGGAGGGGGACGCTCTATCCACTGAGCTACAGGGGCGAATTTAGGCTTGCAAAAGCTTCGGTCCGGAATCTATCATGAAAGCACGGCACTAGGCGCGTTGCGCAGCTTGCTCAACCCCGGCTCGGGGCAACTTGAGCTTTTCTGCAGCAGCAAGGATTTCCTGCCAGGTCGTTGGATCAACGGGAAAGCCGTCCTTGCTTCGTGTGGCCATCGCCTCGCGCTCGGGTTCCCCAGCAATGCGGACTTTGTCAAAGCCAGGAGCAACCGGTACAGAGCGAAGCCAACTCATAAAGGCCTCACTCTCTTTAAAGAAGTGGTCATCTTGATCCAAGCGCTTCGGGTCGATCAGTATGCTAAGCATACCGTTATAAACCTTCTTTTCACCTTGATAAGTCTTGT
>JALQWJ010000385.1 GCA_023258775.1 Burkholderiaceae bacterium
CAACAACTGCGGCCCATTGCAAGAATCACCGCCGATCCAACCGTCTTAGCCGTTGCTGCAGACGCACCATACAAAAACTACGCATCTTTTGAACGTTATGCCAAAGATAATCCAGGCAAACTCAACTTCGGATCCTCGGGTAATTACGGCACGATGCACGTGCCCATGGAGATGCTCAAACTCGCACGTGAACTGAAGATGACGCATGTGCCCTACAAGGGCGCAGGACCCGCAGTGCTTGGGCTTCTCAGTGGCGAAATTAATCTCGTGGCAACCGGCCCAGCCTCGATTCTTTCGCATGTGAAGGCAGGCAAGATAAGAGTGCTTGCCCATTGGGGTAAAGAGCCTTTGCAGAGCATGCCCGATGTGCCAAGTTTTGACGGACTCGGCATACCGATCCATTTTTCACAATGGTCTGGGATTTTTGTGCCTTCGGAGACACCGCCGCTGGTTATTAACCAACTAAGGCAGGCGGCCAAACAAGCAGCATTCGACCCGAAAGTACAAGCAGCGATTACCAGCGCTGGCAGCCCTATCCAATATCTTGATGCACCCGAGTTTGCCCAGTTTTGGGCCGAGGACGCCAAGACGCTCGCCGAAGTCGTACGCCGTATCGGAAAAGTCGATTAGGGCGCAGCATGGCTAGTCGCCTAAGACCTCGTTCGAATCGCCTACGCCAAGGTTTGATTCGTCTAACACCTCGTTCGAATCGCCTAGGATTGTGTTTGAATATGGGCCTGGTTACCGAACGAATTTCACGCAACCCCGCTCTTTGAGATCGATGACACTATGATGGACTGTCTCATTCTTGGTGATGAAATCGCCGAGGGAATTAAGCAGTTTC
>JALQWJ010000386.1 GCA_023258775.1 Burkholderiaceae bacterium
GCCATTGACTTTTGTACAAATGCTGCTTCAATATTAAGTGTCGATTTCTAGTATTTAGACCTTAAACCGGAACAACGCGATGCAAACAATAACCTCTCGCCTTAACCTGACGAACTTCGCAAAACATACGAGCTTATCGGCACTGTTCGGTACGGCCATCTTATTGGGGGCAGCTTCAGCTGTTCCATCAACAGTCAGTGCTCAAGATAAGTTTTCGCTAACCGGAAACGCAGCGCTTGTTAGTGATTATCGCTATCGCGGCATCTCGCAAACCCGCTTTGATCCTGCAATTCAAGTCGGCGCTGACTTGGGTTTACCCAATGGACTTTATGCGGGTGTTTGGGCAACCAATATCAAGTGGATTAAGGACTTTGGTGTTGACGGTGGCTTGGAGGTCGATCTGTACGGTGGATACAAAACCGAGCTTGCGAAAGACTTCACAGTCGATGTGGGCGCACTGCGATATCAGTATGCAGGCAACAAACTTGGCTCAGTCAAGGGCTATGCCGATGCGAACACCACTGAGCTTTATGTAGCAGCAACATATGGCGTTGCGACGTTGAAAGTTTCACGGGCAATGACGGATTTATTCGGCAATTTAGGGCCCAAAGGCCAATCGAGCAAAGGCAGCACCTACATCGATTTGTCTGCTGTGCTTGATGTCGGCGCGGGTATTACCTTCACGCCGCATGTGGGCCGACAAAACGTCGAAAACGTTCCCAATGCGAGTTACACCGACTACAGCGTGACCTTCAATAAGGAGTTCAGCGGGGTTGTTCTCGGTTTATCGCTGGTGACTACGGATGCAAGCGAAAGCTTTTATG
>JALQWJ010000387.1 GCA_023258775.1 Burkholderiaceae bacterium
TAACTGGGCCTGCCTTTCCTTGACTCTAAGCTCATAGTCGGTGGGATCAATTTGACCAACGACATCACCCTTGTTGATCGCCATACCTTCGCGTACGCTCAAGCTTCGCAATTCGCCGGCGACTTTTGCCTTCACGGTGGCACTCTCTACCGCCCGCACCGTGCCGGTGAGCGGGATGTATGAGGCTAAGGCCGTGGGCTTTACAGTGATCCAGTCCATCGGTGCAAAACGCAGCGCTTGGTCGGTCTGCTGGGCTACAAGCTCAAGCGCTAGTGGGTTGGATGGTTTTTTTCCATCCTTTCGTTTCCAGATTGCTGCGACGGTGACTGCGATAATGATGAAAAGGACTAAAAGGCCAATGAGAAGGAGTTTGTATTTTCGGTTCATAGGATCACATGCTACGCGATTCATTTGACAGTATCAGCATGATTGCAAGGGGCAGGCTTGCGAGTTCCCAAGCGCAAGTCTTTGGTGCACCAGGGCAAGCTTTGCTTTGCTTGGGTCGCGCACGGATTTCACTAGTCCGATGCCTTGTTTCGCAGGGGACAGTCCTTGTTGCGGGCCTGAGTGACACCCTAAGGCATTTTCTTGAATCCCAACCCTCGAAGGTGTTCGCTTGGTAAGGCGCTCAGAAACGCGTTTAAGCGATCAACGCGAAGCGCCTCGCGACACGCGTTCTTCAGGCGCGAGGTCCAAGACAACCCCCCGAAGGCCTGGATCAACGCCTCGCACAGGTTCTGGCGGTCGCAGGGAAAATCAAGGGACTCATGAGAAGGGCAATTCCTCAAAGCTGCTGAGTGTTCATCCCGCATTCTTGGTGATCT
>JALQWJ010000388.1:0-563 GCA_023258775.1 Burkholderiaceae bacterium
CCGGGCGTCTTGGTGTAAATCGATAGGGGATGTCTTGCCCGCTCGCTTGCGAAAAGGCACGAATCAACTCAAGTACCGAACGACCGGTTCCTGTTCCAAGATTAATAATCTCTGAGCGCTCTCCGGCAAGAAGATAATCAACAGCCTTGACATGACCTTCAGCAAGGTCCATCACATGCAAGTAGTCTCTCACCCCGGTACCATCAGGCGTGGGCCAGTCCTGACCAAACACCGAGAGGTATTCACGTTTCCGAACAGCCACCTGCTGAACGTAGGGCATAAGGTTGTTGGGAACGCCTTGGGGTTGCTCCCCAATCATGCCAGACTCATGGGCACCCACCGGATTGAAATAACGCAAAATGACCGCGCGGCACGATGGATTCGCTTGCTGCTGGGCAAGAATGATTTGCTCGCCAATAACTTTTGTCCATGCATAAGGATTGGTCGGTCGCAAAGCAGCCGACTCGGTAATGGGTACTTGATCAGGATCACCATAAACTGTTGCGGACGAGCTGTAAACCAAATGAATGTATCGATCCTTAGCAATTGATGAGATCGCCTTG
>JALQWJ010000388.1:573-820 GCA_023258775.1 Burkholderiaceae bacterium
AAAATAACGCAAAGGCTGTACCACCGACTCGCCTACAGCCTTTAAAGCAGCGAAATGAATCACGGCAGTGACATCAAATCTTGTTAGGAGTTGAACGATCTGCGACTGATCGCAAGCATCGGCTTCCTGAACAGCAAAGGCCTGATCTCCGAGTAATTGCTTCAAACGCCCAAGCACGCGTCGATCTGAATTACAAAAATTATCAAGCAACACGGGGAAATAGCCTGCCTGAACGAGGCTTATGGCG
>JALQWJ010000389.1 GCA_023258775.1 Burkholderiaceae bacterium
ATCTATCACAACAATGCCATTCAGTCATGGTTGGTCCAAGAAAATGGCGAGGTGAAAAATGTTCAAGTTTCCTAAGATTGTTCTGGCCATCGCCATTGGCCTGTCCTTTGTATCTGCATTTGCGCAAAGCACCAAATATCCAGGTGTAGGTCGAGATGCCACCCCCAAAGAAGTGGCAGCTTGGGACATTGATGTTCGTCCCGACTTTAAAGGCTTGCCAGTTGGTTCTGGATCAGTGGCCAAAGGTCAAGACGTGTGGGAAGCCAAATGTGCGCAATGTCATGGTATTTTTGGTGAATCCAATGAAGTCTTCAGCCCCTTGATTGGTGGCACCACCGCCGAAGACATCAAAACTGGCCGTGTGGCCAACCTCACGCGCACAGACTTTCCTGGTCGCACCACTATCATGAAGGTGGCCACAGTGTCAACATTGTGGGACTACATCAACCGTGCCATGCCTTGGACAAGTCCCAAGACACTCACCACAGAAGAAGTCTACGCAGTCACTGGTTTCTTGTTGAACTTGGCAGGCGTGGTGCCCGATGACTTTGTGTTGTCCGACAAAAACATTGCAGAGGTGCAAAAGCGAATGCCCAATCGCAATGGCATGACCACAGCACACGCCATGTGGCCAGGTAAAGAATTTGGTGGCACCAGCAAACCGGACACGCAAAACACGATTTGCATGAAGGACTGCAAACCCGAAGCCAAAGTGTCTTCCTTCTTGCCAGACTTTGCTCGAAATGCCCATGGCAACTTGAGTGAACAAAATCGTTTGGTCGGTCAGCAAAAAGGCGCCGACACTACC
>JALQWJ010000038.1 GCA_023258775.1 Burkholderiaceae bacterium
AAGCCATAAATTCAAGTCGTGGAGGCTCAATGTCTGGCAAGCTATCGATTCCTGATCTAGAACTTATTTATGACGAACTGGCTCAAGCGATCGACTCGCTTGAGCCCAATAAGCAAACCTTGTTTCTGGTGAAGCTTGTCTTGCTCAACGCCAATGAACTCGGGGATGCAGACCTCGTGAGAGCACATATCCAAGCATCGCTGAAAGATTTGTAGTCATCCATGGGTACTGATTGGCTGCGACCATGTTTAGGCTGCATGCCGAGTGGAGCATCACAGGGCGTTGCGCTTATTTGTCAAAGTAAGATCTGAGCCATATTGCTTCGCAAAGCGGGGCAAAAAAATGGTCGGACTAAGCCGACCAAATGCACATGTTGAGAGAAGACCAAAACCATGTTGCGGAGCTAATCTTAGACCGTTATCCTTATTTGAAACTTACAAGGCTGTCTTAGACATTCTTCATCTCTATGGTTTATCGCGCGGTAACTCGAATCACCGCTCGGCAACGGCAATCACCGTGCGGCAACTCCGTTTATCGTGCTGCAACTTCAGCCTGAAAGCGTTGGGTTGCGGCTTCGACAGCTTTACTATGTACTTCTGCTAAGGCCGGCCGACTTGCTCTGGCCCGCGCCGCTGCTCCAAGCGTTGCGCCTTGACCCTGCCATTGTGGAAACACATGTCTGGCGATCAGCTCATAACTCTTGCGAGTGGCATCAAAATTAGCCCAGTTGTGCGCAAGGAGCAAATACGCTCCAAAGCCACCGTTGCTTTGCTTCCAAAGTCGATCGATTTGCGCATGTACCATGTCTGGTGTGCCGATAGCTCCGAAACCGGAATCATTGACGAAAGAGATCATTTCCTTCACGTTATTGCCGGGAACTGCCATTTGCGGGAAGGCAGCAACGGCTTGAAAATAGTCAAACCATTGTTCTATACCGTACTCGACGTCGCGGTAAGCCTGGTCCATGGTTTCTGCGCAGTGAACAAGGCCAACCAGTCGCCACTTGCTCCTATCAACGCTGGTTTTGTAATGTGCTGCCTGCTGTTCCATCACGTCCCAGTGAAGTGCCAGGGCATCGAAACCCGCTGCAGTTGTAGCGCCAATGGATAGAAGTCCTACGCCGTGCATGCCCGCAAGTTTGGGACCTGTAGGTGAAGCCACAGCGGGTACTGCAATGTCAAAAAGGGGTTGACTGTAGGGGCGAAGGTGTAATCGTGCCTCTTGCAAGTTCCAACGGTCGTTCTTGAAGCTAACAGGCTCATCACTTTGTAGTAGCTTCATGACCACGCCCATGCCTTCTTCGAGCAAACGGCGAGTGTCATTCTGGCTGACGCCGATCATGATCCCATCGCTTGGCAGAGACCCGGGACCCATGCCCAGCATGACCCGACCTCTCGTAAGATGGTCAAGCTGCACAATCCGTTCGGCAACCCATAAGGGATTGTGATAGCTCATGCTGACGACACCAGTGCCAAGCTTGATATAGCGTGTGCGTTGCGAGGCAACTGCGATGAGCAATTCTGGGCTCGCCGAAATTTCGCTTCCAGCCGAGTGGTGTTCGCCGCACCAAGCCTCATCATAATCACAACGATCAAGCCATTGGATCAGTTCCAAATCCTGTTCCAAGGCGAGTGTTGGGTTGATTCCAGGCTTGTGAAATGGTGCAAGAAAAATTCCGAAACGCATCCGATGGTTCATATCATCCTCCCTGTGGTTTGTTGGTCACGGGTTCATCTTGGTGAACCTCGCGATAAATATCCTAGTCGCACTGGTAGCGAATGTCGAGTGGGCAGGTTCTTGAGTTTTCCGAGATTGCCCTCATGTGAATCTCATGAATATTGTCTGAAGGCTTACGTATTGAGAGGAAGACAGATGTTGATTCGCTGCCCGCACTGCAAGATTAAAAATCGAATTCCAGAAGACCGGCTTGATGAAGCGCTCCAATGTGGCCGCTGCCATCAGACGATCTTTGAGGGGGCTGTGGTTGACTTGAGCGAAAGCGAATGGGCTGATATCGCAAATCACAGCAATCGGCTGATGGTGATTGACTTTTGGGCCGAATGGTGCGGACCGTGCAAAACCATGGCGCCGCAGTTTGAAATCGTAGCGAGCCAATTACCTGCCATTCGCTTTGCGAAAATAAACACAGATCTTGCGCCAAATTTATCGTCGACTTTGGCAATTCGGAGCATTCCCACCTTGCTGCTTTGGAAAAACGGTCGAGAACTTGATCGTCGAGCCGGTGCGATGCCCGCTAGCGCACTTAGGGCCTGGCTCGAGCGCCATGGGTCAGACAGGTCTTAGGTTCTCCGCTCGGGATTGAAGTGATTGGCCGAAATTCACAAGCTCGGCTTCGGGTGCTCGACACGAATGTGGATCCGCACCTTGGTGTTGATGCCGGATAAGGCAGACCACTTTGATCACTCAAAAGATGGCTGATCGGGCTTGGTAGTTGGTTTTCCCGCTGCAAGCCATGCGTCGTAGCCTCCGGCAATCGAACGCACGTGCAAATAGCCCATCTCCTTCATGGCAGCTGCAGCTAGTGCCGCCCTGCCACTTGTTTTGCAATAAAGCACAACATTCAGGTCACGCGCGCTCATTGCGGGTGTGCTGCTTAGTTTGAATTCAAGTAAACCTCGTGGCGCGAGCACCGCGCCGGGTAAATGCCCTTGGGCAAATTCGTCGGCCTCTCTGACGTCGAGCAGCAGGTCAGCATCCTGAATTGCCAAGCTCGCCTGGTCAATACTTATTTCTTCGATACTGGCCTTGGCGGCAACGACGAGATCGTGAGCAGTCTTCATGGGGTCTCCCAATAGCAATTGGTTAAATCGGACGTCGGAGCGGCAGGCCGACGAGGCTCGCCAAGGCAACTGTCGGCCGATATGCGCTAAAGTTCAGGTCCTCCTCTGGGTTTGAGTTTTTGTCTGCACTTGGGCTTATGCGGGTCTAGAGGATGATTTGGATGGAGTCTCTAAACATGGCAGTGCCGATTTCTGAAGTTCCCTTCTTTAGTGGGATGTCCGGTGAAGATTTGGCCGAGATCATGCTGTTGACACGAGCGATGGCTTTTTCCGCTGGTCAGCAGGTCTTTAAGGAAGATGATGAGCCCGATGGCATGTATGTTGTGCTTTCAGGTTTGTTTCGGGTCTATGTCTTGGGAAAAGGCAGTGGCGCAACGCCGAAAAAGTTGCTTGCCACCCTGAAGCAAGGTGCTCATGTCGGCGAATTTGGTCTTATCGACGGTCAACCGCGATCAGCTGCACTTGAATGTGAAACCGCCGGGCAGCTTTTGTTTCTGCCTGCGCCGGCCTTTGTGAAGGTTGTCAGCGCGCGGCCCGGTGTTGCTAAAACGGTGACAGAAAATCTCTGTCGAACGGTCGCAAGCCAAAAAGGCATGATTTACAAAACTGATGAGCTTAAGCAGCGGATTCGTTCCGCACAGATCCCGCCTACAGTCGACAATATGAAGGCAATGTGCAAAATGCTTCGGGTGAATAACTACACAATTGCGCGCAGCTAGCCGATCTGCGTTTAGTTTCTGCTGATATGGACACGCGGGAGTGCCCCATGGTTCCAGCCGCCGCTGAGTGTGCGTTCAAGCTGGGCGGCGAGTTGTAAGAGTAGACCATCGTTAGCCTGTCTGGCCTGAGCTTGAATGCCAAAAGGCAGACCATTCTCTTGACGCGCCATCGGCATGGAGATGGCAGGTATTCCGCATAGATTACTCAAGGGTGTAAAGGCGAAGGCGCTCCAAAGCCGACGAAACCATGTATACACATTGGTTTCCGTGCTCGTTGTGAGTAGGTCTTGATGACCAATCAAGGGTGTGGCCTGCGCTGTAATCGGCGTGAGTATGATGTCCCATGACTCAAAAAAAACACCAAACCCGCGGGCGGTCTTGTTGAATACATCTTGCATTGCAAATCGTTCGCTATACGAAATGTCTTTTCCTGCCTCCCAGATCAAACGATTGATCGGCTCAATCAAATTGGCAGGGGGTTCATCGAGTTGCCTTGTTCTTAAATGTGAGGCGATCACTTGTGCGAAATTTGAGATGTAGCAAAGTGTTTGTGCCTCGAACGCTTGCTCAAAGTCAACATCGGGGAGCCCCCAGTCAACATGGTGTCCAAGATCTTCTAATTGCTTTGCAGAACGTTCTAATATGTCACATATTGCTGGTTCGGCCGCGTAGGGCCCCCAACGATTCGATAGCGCAATGCGCAGCCTGGGCGGGTCGGTCTTGATCAATTCACGATAGCTCTGCTCTGGCTTCCAGTACGGCATGAACTCCCCGGGTGCGCCGCCCCGGCACTGGTCAATCCAGGCGGCCGTGTCGCGCACCGTCCTGCTGATGCAGCCTTGGGTTGACACTAATCCAGTTAGGTCCGATAGCCCAGGTGCAATGGAGAAGACACCGCGTGAACATTTCATACCGATATTGCCGTTAAAGCCTGCGGGAATTCGAATCGAGCCGCCACCGTCCGTAGCGTGCGCAATCGGAACAGCACCAGCAGCAACCAAGACCGTACTGCCAGCCGATGAGCCGCAACTGCTGTACGCGGTATTCCAGGGATTTCTCGTGATGCAAATTTGCGGGTTTTCTGCGGAACTGCATACGCCAAATTCAGGTGTGCTCGTTCGACCGATAATGTTCAGGCCGGCAGCGCGGATTTTTTGTGTGAGAAAACTATCAACGCTTGCCCGATTGCCCTGCATGAAACGCGAACCCATCTCTTGCAGACGACCCTTTAGGCTCGGTCCGAGGTCCTTCATCAAAAAAGGTACGCCTCGGAAAAACCCCTTCGGATCCATGCCGTCGACCAGGGGATCTTCGATCACATCATGAAAGACCTCTCGAGCTGCGTCGAGCGAGGGATTCAAGTATTCGATCGCGGCGCTTGCCTGCTGCGCGAGTTCTTGAGCGCTGTAATCCCCGCGACTTAAACCCTGCGATAAGGCAACCGCATCGGTCTGCCCCCATTCCTTCCAGGTCATTACAAGTTTTGCCATCTCATAACTATCGAAAAACTCGATTACTTTTATCAAAACAACTCGTTGGACCGATTCGATCGGGCTGTTCAGACTCCGTGTTGTGCCTGCTCATGCATTGAGCGGCCTCTTCTCCTAAACCAAGCTCAAGGAAACCAACATGTCAATCATCAATACCCAAGTCAAACCATTCAAGGCAAGCGCTTATCACCAGGGAAAATTTATTCAGGTAAGCAACGAAAGCTTAAAAGGAAAATGGTCGATTGTTTTCTTTTACCCTGCTGACTTCACCTTTGTTTGTCCAACCGAACTTGGTGACTTGGCGGATCACTATGACACGTTCAAGTCGCTTGGCGTTGAAATCTACGCGGTATCAACAGACACCCATTTCACCCATAAGGCCTGGCATGACAGTTCTGAAACGATTGCCAAGGTACGTTACCCCTTAGTCGGCGACCCGACCGGCACGATCACCCGCAACTTCGGCGTGATGATCGAAGAAGAAGGCCTGGCGTTGCGCGGCAGCTTCCTGATCAACCCCGAGGGCGTCGTCAAACTTTGTGAGATCCACGACAACGGTATCGGCCGAGACGCCAAGGAGTTATTGCGCAAAGTTCAGGCAGCTCAATATGTAGCGGCTCATCCCGGGGAAGTCTGCCCCGCCAAATGGACCCCTGGTTCAGAAACGCTCGAGCCTAGTCTCGATCTCGTGGGCAAGATTTAAGGCGATGTTGAAACTCGGTCTGGCTTAACCACGCTCAGTTACGGTTTATTTAAAGGATGCCAACATGATTACAAACGCCATGCAAGAAAAGCTCAAGCAGTATTTTCAGTCGATCAGAAAGCCAGTCGTTATTGAGGCAAGCTTGGACAGCTCAGCTGCTAGCGCTCAACTTAAGCAGCTCTTGCTTGCACTGAAAGCAAGTTCAGACAAGATTGCTTTGTCCTTTGATGGTAATGACACTCGGAAACCCTCATTTTCGATACGTCAGCCTAAGTCGGTCGACCAATGTTCAGCTGGCCCCGCTTGGACGGATAACGATTTAAGATTTGCAGCGATTCCGCTTGGACACGAGTTTTCCTCGCTGGTGCTCGCGTTACTTTGGGCTGGGGATCATCCCCCCAAGGTTTCAGAGGCCCAGATAGAACAAATCAAATCACTGATGGGAAGCTATCGTTTCGAAGTCTATATGTCGCTCTCCTGCCACAACTGTCCTGATGTTGTGCAAGCACTAAGCTTGATGGCCTTGATCAATCCATCGATTAGAACTGTCATCATCGATGGTGCTCTTTTTCAAGACGAAGTCGAGGCGCGAAAAATTATGGCGGTTCCATCGATTTACCTCAATGGGCAATGGTTTGGATCAGGTCGCATGAGCCTTGAAGAAATACTGGCAAAACTCGATCAACCCGGCGTGTCAGGGCACATAGAAGCCCTGTTACAACGAAAGCCTTATGATTTATTAGTCATTGGTGGCGGGCCTGCCGGTGTCTCGGCAGCAATTTACGCGGCCCGTAAAGGAATCCGAACTGGCCTGCTGGCAGATCGACTCGGCGGGCAGTTGAACGACACAATGGCCATTGAGAATTTCATATCGATGCCGTCAACCGATGGTCCTAGACTTAGCTCAGCCCTGGGCGATCATTTAAGGGTTTATCAGGTCGACGTTATGACCTTTGATCGCGCCAAGCGGCTTATCGCCTCACCACGACCTGGAGGGTGGAATGAGATAGAACTTGAAAGTGGGGCAAGGCTGAAGGCAAGATCGGTTGTTATCAGCACAGGTGCGCGTTGGCGGCAGCTGGGCGTGCCGGGCGAAGATCAGTATCGAGGTAGGGGCGTGGCCTACTGTCCTCACTGTGATGGACCTTTGTTTAAGGGTAAGCGTGTTGCAGTTGTTGGTGGCGGCAATTCCGGGGTAGAAGCAGCTATCGATCTTGCAGGTCTGGCAGCTGAAGTTACCCTGCTTGAATTTGCACCAAACCTCAAGGCTGATGCTGTTTTGATCGATCGACTTCAATCCTTACAGAATGTGAGCGTCATCACAAAGGCGAAAATCAGCGAAATTGAAGGTGAGGACAGCGTGGTTACAGGGCTGAGTTATTTGGATCTGGGCGAAGGACTCGAGCAACGGATCGCACTTGAGGCTGTTTTTGTACAAATTGGTCTTGTGCCTAATACCGATTGGCTCAAAGGCACGCTTGCGCTTAATGCACAAGGCGAAATCATCGTTGACGCTAAAGGACAAACCAGCCTTCAAGGCGTTTTTGCTGCTGGTGATGTAACAACTGTCCCCTTCAAACAAATCATCATCGCCGCTGGTGAGGGCGCAAAGGCTGCCTTGGGTGCCTTTGATGATCTGATCCGCGGCCATCCGGGCGATGCGCTCAACGCGGCTCAAACTGAAGCGTCTTTCGTTTATGAGGGCGATGCTGCCAGACCTCAGGCCGCCAATGTCGTTGGGCCTGACTCGCAACCCAAGGCGCTTCTACGCGCGGCCTGATGGTCGACGCTAGTTCGATATGCGGTCGTTTTGTTCTAAACGAGCAATCAATTCCTTCACTGATTCTGTGCGACATTGTGAATAGCCCGTGCCTGCCCAAAGGCTCTGATACTCTGGATCGCCGATTTGGGCACTGCGTTGTCGCAGCGCCCCAGTTAAGGTGTTTTGTTGCGGAAAGGGAAGAACAGGGCGATCGTGCATTGATTCGGTGAAACGGTTACAAATCCCTCTTGCATATCTTCCAGAAAACGCACGCGTGAAGACCGTACCCCGGTTAGGTTCCTCAGTGAGTAATCGCTTGTGTTCGATACTTGCACCGCTTTCATCGCAGGCCAGAAAGGCTGTTCCCATCTGGACGGCACAGGCACCGCGATCAATGGCCGCTCGGATTGCTTGCCCGTTCATGATGCCACCGGCGGCTACGACCGGCAGTTTGCAGTGAATGGAAACTTCCTCGACCAGATCAAGTGTTGTCAAAGCGTCATGAGGGCTTAAAGAGGCGGCAGCGTCAAAGTAGCCGCGATGGCCGCCAGCCTCAATACCCTGGGCAATGATTGCTGCAGCGCCGCTGCCCTCGATGACAAGCGCTTCCGATAGTGTGCTTGCGCTAATTAAGATGGGAATTTGCAGGCTATGTGCTTTTTCAAACACCCAACTCGGAGGCAGGCCAAAGTGAAAACTCAAGAGTTGAGGGCGGACTGACCAAACAGCTTCGAGCTGATCGTAAAGCGAAGGAAAGAATGGCGCAGTGTTTGCCTTTTGCATGGATTGATCAAGAAGCTGCGGGTTGTACCGATGATCTGTTGACCAAGCATCAAAGATATCAAGGCGACGCAACGCCTGGGCGGCTTGCGCCAAGTCCGCTTCGTTTGGTGCATGAAGCGCTGGAAAGATAAAAAAATTGGCATTGACCGGTCCTGTTGCCATTTGGCGTACCGCGCTTAACTCGCTGCGGATCGTTTCGGCCTGACTGTAGGCAAAGCCAAAACTGCCGATAATTCCTTCCTTAAGCACGCTCGCCACGAAATTCACGGTACAAGGTCCGCCTGCCATCGGTGCTTGGATCACCGGCAAACGCAGGCTCTTGATCATCGCTTTGAAGCTGTCAGAGGACATGGCTATCAGGATTCGCGAAGCAAATGCTCGGCAAGCGCTCGATAAGCGGGTAGTGAATGAGGGTCGATGTGCGCATTGGCTGCAATAGGGTGGCTTGCAAAACGGGCAATGACCATTTCGGCTTTTGGATCGATATAAATGGTTTGACCGTGCACGCCACGGGCTGTGAAAACCTCGTGTTCATCATGTGCATGCCACCACATAAAGCCATAGCTCCAGCCCGGTAAGGTCGTGTAGCCTGCGTTTGCAAATTTTGCCTGTTCCCCGCCCTTGCGAATCGCTCGAATAACTGCCTTAGGTATGATTTGACGACCGCCAAGTTGGCCATCAAGTCTCATCATTTCGCCAAAGCGGGCAAGGTCGCGCAACACCGCCAAGAGTCCGCCTCCAGCAAACTCAAACCCAATGCTGTCGATCTGAATCGCTGCATCCCGTTCCGCGCCCATCGGCTGCCAAATACGTTCGGCAATCATCTCGGATAAGGATTGATTACTTACGCGTTTGAGTACCCAGCCGAGTACATCGGTATTCGGCGTTCGATAAGCGAACTGCTGACCATGAACACCCGATTGCACAACTGTTTGCAAATAATCAGTAAAACAGTTCGGGCCTTGATCGTTCGCTAATCGGGGAAACACGCCACCGGCCTTTAAATGTTTCCAAATATCTGCTTCAGGGTTGGCATAGGTTTCGTCATAGCGAATTGCGGTCGTCATATGCACGACTTGTTCAAGCGTCGCTTGAGCAAAACCACTTGCTGATAACTCGGGGATCCATCGGATAACCGGCTCTTTGGGATCGAGGCGACCGTCGTGGATAAGCCAGGCAGCCAATGTCCCAACAAAAGATTTCGTGACCGAGGCGCACAGGTGATGCTGTCGCTCGCTTAAGGCACCGAAATAACGTTCGTAAATCCTCACCCCGCGATGTAGAACAACGATGCCATCGGTGAAATTCTTTTCAAGTGATTGATCCCATCGCATCGGCTCGTTATCACCGATAGGCTTAAAACAGATCGCATCCAAATCATCCCTGAGATTAAGGCTGAGCTGCTGTGTTGGACTGCTCCCTCGATCGATGGGTCGCGTCGGGTAAAGTTCTTGGTAGTGAGAAAAAGACCATCGGATTTGCGGGAAGCGATAGGCGCTTGCATCGCGGACCATGACCCGCTGACTTTCAGCGGGCGGAAAACCCTGCATCCAACCCATCTTGATTGGATCACTACTTTGCGCGTCATGCATAACTATATTCGCTGCGACTACGGCCCCAGGCTTGTTAATTCAAGGCCGCTGATTACGTCTTGCAACCCAATAAACAGCGCCTTTAGGGCCATAGCGCTCGGCATGCGGGGTATCAAAATCAAGCGAGAATTTGCTCCCTGCATCAAGCTCGCATGCTGCACCGCTAAGA
>JALQWJ010000390.1 GCA_023258775.1 Burkholderiaceae bacterium
TTTCAAACCGCTACGGTAATGACTATGCATCACACGACCATGCTTAAGCAAGAGCTCCTGAAGGCACTTGCATCAATTGAAGGGCTGATCCGGTTCGGCAGATTAGCTCGAACGTTAGTTCACAACCACTCATTTTGAAAGGCGCCAAATGACCGCAACCTGTGCCTGTGGGCAAGCCTCCATCACTGTCAACGCGCTGCCCTCGATGCATGGCGTCTGCCACTGCACGAACTGCAAACGCCGAACTGGCAGCGCATTCGGCATCTCTGCCTACTTCGATAGAACTGCGGTTGTGCAGCATAGGGGTGAGACCAAGACGTATACCTTTCACCATACAGCGCAAAACCACGATCAAGAGCGCCATTTTTGCTCTCAATGCGGTACGACGCTTTTCTGGTTTGTTTCCTCTGTTCCCGAAAAGATTGGCATAGCCGGCGGCTGCTTCGCGGACGCCGGTCTCCCGGAGCCCTCGTACTCGGTCACTGACTGGAAGCGTGAATCCTGGGTATCGCTACCACAACATTGGGAAGTCTACGCTGAGTGAAGGCGATGCCTAACCCCTCGCTAAAGCTGACCCGATACAGCAGGCGCTGGCAGTGCCCCATGAATAGGCGGAAATCTGTGACCTTATGGGCTACCTTGTCATGCAGCTGCTCGGCCCCCAGTACTACGCGAGCTTCGTATGGCAACCCTAAGCGGACCCAGCATCAATGATGTTCATAGTAAACTTGACATTTAACGTTAAGCGTTATATAGTCGTTAGGTGATAAGAAGCTTCCGTTGCCAAGACACTCAGGGGTTTT
>JALQWJ010000391.1 GCA_023258775.1 Burkholderiaceae bacterium
GGAGTCGTGACCGCTTAAATTAGCCAGCACCAGGTGTTTGGCGGTGTCTTGGGCTTCGTTGAGTTCACTACCGGCACAACGCCACAGCTGCTCTACCCACTGTTCTAAGCGTTGCGGATTAATCTGGAAGTTGGCCATCTCCTGTCCTTTTCATGAAGTATTCTCGCGCCATGATCCTACGCTTTCCGCGGTTTTGGCGAAGCTGAAAGACCATGGGCGTTCTATACTCAACGGCTTCGCTCAACTTGCTTTAGCCCGCCGGTGATATCGCGACGAAAGATCCGCATGAAGCTCTGAGCCCAATCTACCGCGATGAGAATTGACGTGAGTCCTTTAGAACAAGACCTTCGAGCACGCATGGCCAAACGCATCTTGGTGCTCGATGGCGCCATGGGCACCATGATTCAACGCTATCGCTTAAGCGAAGCCGATTTTCGTGGCGAGCAGACATTCAGTGTTCACTGTATGCACCCCGATGCACCTGGGGCTAAGCCCCAGGCGAATCTCCTTTCCGAGATTTTGGCGATGCCAAAGCCTGCGCAATTTGCGCATGATGTCAAAGGCAATAACGAACTTTTAAGCCTCACACAGCCATCGCTCATTTACGATATTCATCACCAGTACTTGTTGGCCGGCGCTGATCTGATCGAAACCAATACCTTTGGCGCAAGTTCGGTCGCGCAGGCCGATTACGGGCTCTCTAGCTTTGCTTATGCGATGAATCTTGCATCAGCCAAGCTCGCAAGCGCAGCCGCGGCAGCGTTCACCGAGGCGAATCCGCAATGGCCACGTTATGTTGCC
>JALQWJ010000392.1 GCA_023258775.1 Burkholderiaceae bacterium
AGTCACCATCGCAGGTGTTGTTCACGAGTACTCCTCCATTGATGGCGTGCAAGAAGATGTTGTCAACATCTTGTTGAACCTCAAAGGCGTGGTCTTCAAATTGCACAACCGCGACGAAGTGACTTTGAGCTTGCGCAAAGACGGCGAAGGCCCTGTCACTGCGGCCGACATCCAAACACCGCACGACGTTGAAATCATCAACCCAGAGCACGTCATTGCCAACTTGTCACAAGGCGGCAAACTCGACATGCAAATCAAGGTTGAAAAAGGTCGCGGCTACGTTCCTGGCACCATGCGCCGTTTTGCCGATGAGCCTACAAAATCTGTTGGCCGTATCGTCTTGGACGCATCTTTCTCACCTGTGAAGCGCGTTAGCTACACCGTTGAAAGCGCCCGTGTTGAACAGCGTACCGACCTTGACAAGTTGGTGATTGAAATGGAAACCAACGGTGCCATCAGTGCCGAAGATGCCGTTCGTTCATCTGCCAAAATTTTGGTTGAGCAATTGGCTGTGTTCGCACAGTTGGAAGGCAGCGAGTTGTCTGCATTCGACGCACCTGCACAACGCGGCGGCGCCAGCAGCTTCGACCCAATCTTGCTCCGTCCAGTTGACGAGCTCGAACTCACCGTTCGCTCTGCCAACTGCCTCAAAGCAGAAAACATTTACTACATCGGCGACCTGATTCAGCGCACCGAGAACGAATTGCTCAAGACCCCTAACCTGGGTCGCAAGTCACTCAACGAGATCAAAGAAGTTTTGGCTTCTCGCGGTTTGACATTGGGCATGAAGCTCGAGAGCT
>JALQWJ010000393.1:0-329 GCA_023258775.1 Burkholderiaceae bacterium
AATTGCATCGGTGACTTGGACACGTTGCAGAGTCAAATCGAATCACTGGACGGTTGGGGCTGGGCGCAACGCGTTGATGAAACATTGCATCGACTGCATTTGGACCCATCCGCCAAAATTGGCACGCTTTCGGGCGGCAATCGAAAACGTGTGGCCTTGGCACAGGCACTGGTCACACAACCCGACGTCTTGTTGTTGGATGAACCCACCAACCACCTGGACTTGGATTCCATTGCTTGGCTAGAGCAATTGCTGCTCGACTTCAAAGGCAGTGTCGTGGCGATCACACACGACCGCGCTTTTTTGGACCGCATTGCCACATGCATTGT
>JALQWJ010000393.1:339-797 GCA_023258775.1 Burkholderiaceae bacterium
ACCGTGGCAGGCTTCGAAGCTTTCCAGGAAACTTTGCGCAATACCAAATCAACAAAGAAGAACAGTTGGCCCAAGAGGCCGTGATCAGCGCCAAGGCCGACAAACTGTTGGCCCAAGAGGAGGTGTGGATTCGCAAAGGCGTAGAAGCGCGGCGCACACGCAGCCAAAGTCGCATTGCACGTCTCGAAAATTTGCGCGCCACGCGCAGTGCCCGAAGAGAACAAGTGGGGCGTGTCCGCATGGAAGTTGCGTCCGGTGCACCCAGTGGCAAATTGGTGGCCGAGTTGACCGATGTGTGCAAATCTTTCACCTCAGCCGACGGCGATGTCAAAGTGATTGTGAAAGACTTTACCGCCACCTTGTTGCGCGGCGACAAGATCGGCTTGCTCGGACCCAATGGCGCCGGCAAAACGACGCTGTTGAAAATGATCCTCGGTGAACTTCAAGCCGACAGCGGC
>JALQWJ010000394.1:0-270 GCA_023258775.1 Burkholderiaceae bacterium
AAGCGTACTAGTTGCTGTTGATGGCTATCACTACGCAGGAAAGGCTTTCGATCGAAGTGAGGTATTGGTCGATATTTTGAAACAATTACCGAGTCTACGTGTCGTTATTTTATTGCCTACGATACACAAAACCGAACATATTAAAGAATATTGCAACGATCGTGGCTTAGCTTATGTTGATATGCAAGATTTTCTAAGCCAATCAAGCACTCACTTAGCTAAGCCTAGCTTTGTTGATTTGCCCTTTGATGCACCTTTATGGATCGTTTA
>JALQWJ010000394.1:280-796 GCA_023258775.1 Burkholderiaceae bacterium
TCCTCTGGAACCACCGGCATGCCAAAGCCGATTGTGCACGGTCATGGCGGTACGATTGTCGAAGGCTTAAAGAGTTTGGCCTTGGGCCTCGATATCAATCCCGGTGAGCGCTTCTTCTGGCAGACCTCTACCGGTTGGATTATGTGGAACTCTTTGGTCAGTGCCTTAATGGGCGGGGCAACGATCTTGCAACTTGACGGTCATCCGAGTTATCCCAACTTTGATACCTTGTGGTCCTTCGTGAGTCGACACCGAGCAAATTTGGTCGGCATCAGTCCAGCCTACATCGGGATGTGTATTAAGGAGCAGTACCGACCACGCGAGCATGTTGATCTTTGTGCGCTTAAAACACTTGGGTCAACAGGCTCGCCGCTTACTGCTGCGGGCTATCGCTGGGTCTATGAGTCGGTGAGCGAGGATGTGATGTTGGCCAGCATATCAGGGGGTACCGATCCAGGAGCAGCCTTTATTGGTGCTTCGGTCATGCTTCCGATTTACGAGGGTGAAATGCAATGT
>JALQWJ010000395.1 GCA_023258775.1 Burkholderiaceae bacterium
GACCCGACTCTAGAACTTGGTCTGATCGCGAGAGAAGCGCGAATGCAGGACACGAAGAATCGTCAGAATAGCCTACCTGCCACCGACGAGGACCTCAAGCAGAACTGGACTAAGATGCAGGAGGATGTCATCGCCGGCAGCATTCGAGCGTACCAGTGGGCAGTGAGAAAAGGAGTGGCAAAAGAGGTCGCGAGAGCGGTTTTGCCTGAAGGGATGATGCAGTCGAGAATATATATGAGCGGCACACTCAGAAGCTGGGTTCACTACGTTCAGCTGCGCTCTGGAAACGGAACGCAGCTGGAGCACCGCATTGTCGCTAGAGAGTGTGCCGAAGCCATCGCGCCTGTGTTTCCAGAGATAGTAGATTTTATAGAAAAGGAGTAGCGGATGTCGAATCACCTACCGACTATGATGCAGCAGTTCATTCACCTCTCGCGATACTCGCGGTGGATACCCGAGGAGAACCGCCGAGAGACGTGGACTGAGACGGTCGGTCGGTACTTCGACTTCTTTCAGAAGCACCTCGGTCGAGACAAGCTCGACGACGCCACTCGCTCTCGCCTAGAGGACGCCGTCCTCAACCTCGACGTCATGCCGTCGATGCGCTGCATGATGACTGCCGGTCCGGCCCTCGAGCGCGACCACATCGCCGGCTACAACTGCTCCTACGTCGCGATCGACAACGCGAGGGCGTTCGACGAGATCATGTACATCCTCATGTGCGGCACTGGCGTCGGCTTCTCCGTAGAGTCTAAGTACGTCGAGCAGCTGCCCGTAGTCGCTGAGAAGTTCT
>JALQWJ010000396.1 GCA_023258775.1 Burkholderiaceae bacterium
GGCAATGAAGCAATGCCCATTTGACGATCGCCTTCAATGGCCTTGAAATCATTCAAGGTCATGATGCCGTGTGCGCCGAGGCTGTAGAGCAGTGCCAAGGCAATGGCATTCGAGCCAGGCCAGGCGCCACCAAGCATCACGGCGGTGCCCGTCAACCAGGCCAAGCCTTCGTAGCTGAGCGCGCAAGCTGCCGCGCCCCACCAACCATTGTTTTTCAGTCGCACGGGTGGCGCGCTGTAGACCCAAGACAATGCAATGGCCAGCGCACACGCCACAAAACCCCAAGTGCCCATCAACGTTGCCCAAAGCAATGACAGGCCTGTCCACAACACAGCAATGCCCAAGCCCCATTTGCCAGGCATTCGACCTGAAGGAATGGGTCTTTGGGGTTCATTGATGGCATCGACATGTCGATCAAACCAGTCGTTAACAGCCTGACTGCTGGCACACACCAAGGGACCTGTTAAAACCAAGCCCAGCACAATCAGCGCCCAGTTGTCAGCAAGGCTTTGTCCTGAAGCAACAGCACCACATGCAAAGGCCCACACAGGTGGAAACCAAGTGATGGGCTTCAGAAGTTCTGCAACCGTTCGCAAACTGGGGCGTTGCGGGGGTTGAGAGAGCGCAAGGATGGGATTGTCCATGCCTCCATTGTGAGAAGACTTTGAGAATTGTCAACTGGGATTGACACCATGTGTCAATTAATAAATACACCTGCTTTTCAAGCAAGTCGGCTGGACGCCTTAAGGGAGTTCTGAATCGACGTCCGCGTCGGAC
>JALQWJ010000397.1 GCA_023258775.1 Burkholderiaceae bacterium
ACTCGCCGTAGCGCAGCGGCAGGTCGCGGTAGCTCTTGATGCCCTGCTTGAAGATCAGGATATGGCCGGGACAGTTCATCGGCTTGAGCGCATAGTCGCGCTTCTCCGACTCGGTCACGAACATGTTGTCGCGGTACTTGTCCCAGTGGCCGGTCTTCTCCCACAGGCCCTGGTCGAGGATCTGCGGGCCCTTGACCTCCTGGTAGCCGTGGTCGCGGTAGACACGGCGCATGTACTGCTCGACCTGCTGCCAGACGGTCCAGCCCTTGGGGTGCCAGAACACCAGGCCCGGCGCGTGGTCGTCGATGTGGAACAGGTCGAGCTCGCGTCCGAGCTTGCGGTGGTCGCGCCGCTCGGCTTCCTCGAGGCGGGTCAGGTATTGCTGCAGCTCGTCCTTGCTGGCCCAGGCGGTGCCATAGACGCGCTGCAGCATCTCGTTGCGGTGATCGCCACGCCAGTAGGCGCCGGCCACCTTCATCAGCTTGAAGTGCTTGAGCTTGCCGGTGGACGGCACGTGCGGGCCGCGGCACAGATCCTCGAAGGCGCCCTCGCGGTACAGGCTGACGTCCTCGTTGCTCGGGATGCTGGCGATGATCTCGGCCTTGTAATGCTCGCCCAGGCCCTTGAAGTAGGCGACCGCCTCGTCGCGCGGCAGCACGCGGCGCACCACCGGCTCGTCCTGGCTGGCGAGCTCGGTCATCTTCTTCTCGATCGCGGCCAGATCCTCGGGCGTGAACGGGCGCTTGTACGAGAAGTCGTAG
>JALQWJ010000398.1 GCA_023258775.1 Burkholderiaceae bacterium
TAAAGAACGCTTTGTTCGCTATCCGCCCATGGCTCAAGATCTCCCGTCTTTCTTGCAAACCGAAGTGATGCCAGAAGATCCAAGCAAGCACCCCCTGCATTGTTCTAGATAATATACTTACCCATAGCTATTGGGCCATACCTTGCATGGCTTTGAGCCTCACCGCCAACTCATCACCTCGTTGCTGACCCTCTGTAACCAGGCTTGCGCCTTCTGCGAGTAGTACTGCAGGGCGGTCACGCTCTCCTCGGATATCACCACAGCCGGCATCGGCATCTGTGGTATTAGCTCGCACATCGGTGTTGCTAAGTGCTGAGAGCTTGTTGCGCAGGCGTTCAAGATCATCGCGAGAAGCAGCGGCGCGCTCACGCGCAAGTGCCAAGGCACGTTGGGTTTCATCATCAATCCTTTTATGTTTATCCATTTGTGCTTGTATGAGCTTTGCACTCATGGCTTGCGCTTGCTCCTTAGCTTTAAGCTCCCGTACTTGTGCTTCTTGTGCTGCCGCTTGAAAGCCGGCTTGGTAAATGCGCTGTGCGCCAACACCGATTGCCATGAGCGATACCACCACCGCACCAACTTTCAGCGCTAAGTAAGGTGCAGTCTCACATTACAGCGATCGAAATCGGTGACCGCTCACGCCACATGACGGATTTAATTCAGATCTGTCGCGCACTTAATGCAAGCCCCCTGCGACTGCTGAAAGAGACGACCGAGAAAGGTTACACAATCTAAAACTTTGATACCATCACTGTCAAC
>JALQWJ010000399.1 GCA_023258775.1 Burkholderiaceae bacterium
TTCATTGGAAAGGGCGACTTCAGTCACCGCTGGTCGTTGTGAAGGCTGATCAAGCGCAACGCTGGCTTGAAGAAAATCCAACAGGTATTCTGTTGCTCGCAGCGGATCCAAATCCGCCAGCCGGTCCTTGGGCTGAGATCGCCCGCTACCCCTTCCGCGGGCAGTTCATCGTGGCATTAGCCCATCAAGCCGCGAATCGAAATTGAAACGCGACACCCTTGGGTCGCTGGGCGATAAAGGTTGCTCAGGTTAGACTGGCTCGGCAGATCCGCCATAAGAAAGTTCCAAGCGATGCTATACTTACAGGCTTGCTGCGCGCCCGTAGCTCAGTTGGATAGAGTACCTGGCTACGAACCAGGGGGTCGTGGGTTCGAATCCTGCCGGGCGCGCCAATCCATCCACCAAACGTTGGGTCAAGCATCGCAGCTTGGCCACTGTCCGTCTGAAGAGGGCTCGCCGCGATGAGTCCCGGGTGGATCGTGACCTTTGCATCAATGCTCGCCCTTGGCATTATTTTCGGCGCGTCCTATTCGTTTGGCGCTTTTTTCGCGGTACTTAGCGAGAGCTTTCAAGCACAGCGTGCTGATGTTTCCTTGATGTTTGGTTTGGCAGGTTTTCTGTACTTTGTCGCGGGTGCAGCAGGCGGTATCGCTGCCGTCCGGCTGGGGCCTCGGCTTGTTGCTTCTTGCGGCATGGTGTTCATCGGATTGGGTGCCATTGCAGCCAGCCGTGCTGAAACGCTCGAAGAAATATATTGG
>JALQWJ010000039.1 GCA_023258775.1 Burkholderiaceae bacterium
ATCACCGCCGCAGGCGGGGTCGCCATGCCTGCGATCATCTCAAGCTTTGGCGATGATGTGGCGACACCCGATGGCGCTTTGGATCGTCAGCGCATGCGCGAGATTGTGTTTGAAGATCCCCAGCAGCGAAAAAAGCTCGAGTCGATCCTACATCCGATGATTCGCCAGATCAGCGAGCGTGAAATCAGCCTCGCTGCCAGTGCTTACGTGCTGCTTGCCATACCGCTGCTCATCGAATCCGATCATCCACGCGAACGGGTGCAGCATATTTTGGTCGTGGACTGCCCTGAAGCCACCCAAATCGAACGCGTCATGAAACGATCAGGACTCAGTGAAGAACGCGTCAAATCGATCATGGCCGCCCAGGCCACCCGAGAACAACGCCTTGCCCAAGCCGACGCCGTGATTTCCAATCATGGCAACCTTGCTGAGCTTCAAGCGCAGGTCGATTCGCTGCACGAGGACTTCTTAACGAAGGCTGAGACTTGGTTTGGTGCTTCTGCCTCTCATGGAGGACAATCGCCGCCATGATGTACGAGTTCCCACTTTCTGAGCGCATCCGCAACCTGCTTCGACTTGAAGAATTGTTTGCCCGCATGGGCTTGTTTGCCAAGCGTGAATCAGCAGCCGATCATCATGTTGCCTTGACGGCGATCTTTGATGTGCTCGGCATGTCGGGGCGCAGTGACCTTAAAACAGAATTGCTGCAAGAACTCGATCGGCAGCGCAACATGCTGGTGAGTTTGCGCGATAACCCTGCGGTTGCTGCCGATCGCCTTGAGCAAACCATTGATGCTTTGCAACGAACCCGCCACAATTTAGCGAATTTGCAGGGCAAACCCGGTCAAGCGCTGTTAGAGCATGAATGGCTGATGTCAGTCAGGGCGAGAGCTTCGGTTCCTGGTGGCGCATGCGCCTTTGATTTGCCCTCCTATCACGCCTGGCAGCAGAAACCACCGGAACAGCGACTTGAGGATATGAAACTATGGTGCGGACAGTTGCGCCCCCTTGAGGCTGCGCTACAAGTCACACTCGGACTGTTAAGGGAGACCGGCCAAAGCCAGCAGGTACTTGCGAGCAAGGGGACCTACCAAATGCAACTAACCGCCCGCAGCTACCAACTGATCAGGGTTTTACCCGTCGACCCCCAGGCAATTCCAGAAATGAGCGCCAATCAGTATTTGATGTGGCTAAGATTTACCCGCCAAGAGGGTGCTGCCAAACCCAGGCCAATTGACCGCGATGTTGCCTTCACCCTTGAGCTCTGCAACTTCTGATCAAACTGCTGAACGCAAAACGCTGATCGTAGCCTGCCCCAAATGCGGGCGGGAATCGGTTTATGCATCAAGCAACCGCTTTAGGCCTTTTTGCAGCGAACGCTGCAAGCTCAACGATCTCGGCGATTGGGCAAGCGAACGCTATCGTGTGCCGGGCGAGGAGATGCCATCGGACGATGAGCAGTAAGACTCGCCAGCAAGCCGTAAAACATCCCAGTATTGATCGCCTCGGCGCAGGTAAATAGGCTTTGTATGCTTGGCCGACTGAGCTTCAATCAACGCTTGCGCTTCATCAGAGCTTTGCACTTCATCAGCGCTTTGCACCTCAAGCCAGTCGATTTGATCAAGCCGCGGATCGGCGCAGTTGAGCAAAGACGGCAAGGCAAGCCATGTCATTAGCGGCTCGGTTGCTGGCAGAAGCGGCCATACCCCTGCCTCGCGCGGTTTTCTTGGATCGACCCAGGCAAAAGCCTGCGACTCCATCGATCGTGGCTCACCCCACCATTGCCATACCCGACGAAAATGCAAGCGAACATGGCCATGAGGATAGTGGTACTCCCGAGTGCACCAAGCGCTTGAGTGGTCTATTCGAAGCCCTAGTTCTTCATCGAGTTCGCGGGCTAGTGCCTCGTGAGCTGTTTCACCGGCTTCGAATTTCCCCCCGGGTACTTCCCACCAACCCTCATAGACCTTGCCTTTGGGCCGCTGCGCCAGCAAGACCTCACCCTGGCGGTTAAGCAGAACGCCGGCTGCGACGTCGATGGCCATATTGACCGATCCAATCTCGAGCAAACTGCCAGGCCACCCGACCGGAACGCGAGCCGCGTTCGAGCGCAAAACGAAGCGCGTCACCACGCGCTTTATCGATTTGTTTATCGTCGGCACCAAGTTGTTTCATCCAGTGCGCCACCACAGTAAGGTAGTGATCCTGATTGAACGGGTAAAAGGGTACCCATAGTCCGAAGCGCTCGGAAAGCGAAATTTTTTCTTCGACCGTCTCCCCGGGGTGAATCTCACCATCCTCGGTGTATTTGGTGTCGAGGTTTTCACGCATGTACTCGGGCATTAAATGCCGGCGATTCGAGGTGGCGTAGACCAGGACATTCTCGGATTGCGCGGCAATCGAACCATCTAATACCGTCTTAAGTGCCTTGTAACCACCCTCGCCTTCTTCAAAGGACAAGTCGTCACAAAAAATAACAAAGCGCTCGGGGCGTTCAGCAACCAAATCAACGATGTCGGGCAGATCAACCAGATCTTCTTTGTCAACCTCAATCATCCGCAAACCTTGCGATTGAAAGGCATTGAGCAGGGCCTTCATCATCGAACTCTTACCGGTTCCGCGTGAGCCAGTCAGCAAAACATTATTGGCAGTCCGACCCTCGACAAACTGTCGGGTGTTGCGCACCAGGATTTGCTTTTGCTCGTCGATATGTTGCAAATCATCAAGGCTAAGGTCCGAGCGGTGCTTTACCGGGGACAACCAGGCTTGAACCCCGAGCGCACTTTGTCGACGTCGCCACCGGAAAGCCACTGCCGAATCCCAGTCGGGCACTTTCACATGCGGCATAAGGCCTGCAAGCTGCGTGATGAGCGCCTGTAACTGATCGGCGAGATCAGGCTGCAGGACTGACTGCGAGCGCCCAACTGCCCAAGCTTCGGGTGCTGCATGCATTGCTGCCTGCTCCAAAGCGCGTGACCTTGCTCGGCCAGGCGAGGCTGGCTTGGTTTTAGGACCTGTAGTCGGCATTGATCGATACGTAGTCATGAGAAAAATCGCAGGTCCATACCGTGGTTTCCTCCAAACCACGTCCCAGAATCACCCGCACAGTGATGTCTTGCTGTTTCATCACGCGCTGGCCGGCTTCCTCCTGGTAATCCGGGTGGCGACCGCCCTGGCTTGCAACATGGACATCGTCCAAAAACAAGTCCACCTTCTGAACGTCCAAATCATCGATCCCGGCATAGCCGACCGCACAAAGGATCCGACCAAGATTGGGATCGGAGGCAAAAAAAGCCGTTTTCACAAGCGGCGAGTGTGCAATCGCATAAGCAACTTGCGATGCTTCTGTTTGGCTTGCCGCCTGCTCGACCTTAATTGTTATAAATTTAGTAGCACCTTCGCCATCACGCACAATCGCCTGCGCAAGCCTTTGGGCAAGTTGCAGCACTGCCTGCTTGAGTGGGGCAGCGTCGGGATGCTCATCAGTATCAATGACCGAGCCCGTGCTCGAGGACTTGGCTGCCGTCGAGACCAGCAAAAACGAGTCGTTGGTCGAGGTGTCGCCGTCCACAGTGATACGGTTAAAACTTTGCTCACTGATGTCTTTCACCCAACAATCGAGCAGCCCCGGCGAAATTGTTGCATCACAGACAATGACCGCAAGCATGGTACCCATGTTGGGTCTAATCATGCCTGCACCTTTGGAGATACCACTCAAATGATAGCGCTTACCGCCGCACTCAACTGCCATCGATGCAGCCTTGGGCAAGCTGTCGGTCGTCATGATCGCCTCAGCGGCCTGCAACCAACCATCGCTGCCAAGTTCAGCCGCTTGCAAGGCTTCAGGTAGGCCAGCAATCAATCGGTCAAACGGCAAGGGCTCATGAATCACGCCAGTGGAAAAGGGTAAAACCTGAGATGCAGGCACCTGAAGCATTGAGGCGAGATGATCACAAGTTTCCTGGGCCAGCATGAGGCCCGCCTGCCCTGTGCCTGCATTGGCATTGCCTGTGTTGACCACCAGGGCGCGAATCAAACCCTGACTCTCGCTTAAGTGTTTGCGGCAAACATGAACTGGTGCAGCACAAAAACGATTCCGGGTGAAGACTGCTGAAGCGACCGACCCCGGATCAAACTGCAAGACCAGGAGATCACGTTTACCCGGTTTTCTAATCCCGGCACGCGCTGTGCCGATGCGCATACCCTCAACCGCGAGCAAATCTTCTGGGTTGGGAGCTTGGAGTCCTGCTGCCATGCACCGATCTCCTTGTTAGCTGGTCATCATGCTTTGAATGATGCTAGGCCACACGGCCATGACACTGCTTAAACTTCTTTCCCGAACCACAGGGACAAGGATCGTTGCGACCGACCTTTTCGCCGAAGCGCCTCAAGGGCTGCTGCGCAGCTTGCGTTTCTCGCGACTGCGCCGAGCCAGGCAATTGCTGGGCAGCCAGTGCAAGTGACTCGGTATCAACAGGGCCGGCTTGAGCCTCGCTTGCCGCTTGCATGCCTATGCCTGCTGCCTCTGCATCGCTGTGAATGAGTTTGATCTGCAAACCCGCCTGTTGTTGAGCCTGCATCGCCGCGGCAGCTTGCGCCTGCTCGGGTGACGCAATAGTGACCGTCATGAGCAGTTTCACCACATCCATGCGGATCCGCTCTTGCAAACGCGCAAAGAGCTCGAAAGCCTCGCGCTTGTATTCTTGCTTTGGATTCTTCTGGGCATAGCCGCGAAGGTGGATACCTTGGCGAAGATAATCAAGCGTAGCCAAATGATCACGCCAGTGATTATCGATAGCCTGCAAAAGCACGGTTTTTTCGAATGCCGAGAAGGGCTCTAAACCGGCCGCATCCAACTTAGCGGCGTAGACCTCATCAGCTTTGGTAATCAGCATGTTCAACAAGGCCTCATCGTCTGCCTGGCCCTGCTCGTTAGCCCACTGCCTGACGCTCGCATGCAGTTGCCATTCGCCCGCAAGCGTGCTCTGCAAAGCTTCCAGATCCCACTGCTCTTCCATCGATTCATGAGGGACGTGCTCTCGGAACAAGGCTTCAAGCACCTGATGGCGCAAACTATCGATACGCTCGCGGACATCGCTGGCATCGAGAATGTCATTTCGATCTTTATAAATTATCCGGCGCTGATCATTTGCGACATCGTCGTATTCAAGCAATTGCTTGCGGATATCAAAATTGCGCGCTTCAACTTTGCGCTGAGCTGATTCAATCGAGCGCGACACCATTCCTGCCTCGATCGCCTCGCCTTCGGGCAGTTTCAGCTTGTCCATGATCGCCATCAGGCGCTCACCGGCAAATATCTTAAGCAGGGGATCTTCCATTGAAAGGTAAAAGCGGGAACTACCAGGATCGCCCTGACGCCCTGAACGCCCGCGCAGCTGGTTATCGATCCGACGCGATTCATGGCGCTCGGTGCCGATAATATGCAGGCCGCCCTCGGCAATAACTTTGTCGTGAAGGGACTGCCACTCGCCGCGAAGTGCATCGATTTGCACTTGCCTTTGGCCGGCCTCAATTGCCTCATCGGCTTCAAGAAAACCAACCTGCTTTTCAACATTGCCGCCGAGCACAATATCGGTGCCGCGACCGGCCATGTTCGTTGCGATCGTTATCACGCCGGGCCTGCCTGCCTGGGCAACGATTTCCGCTTCGCGCGCATGTTGTTTAGCGTTGAGCACCTGATGCGGCAGCTTCTCTTTGGCAAGCAAGCCTGAGATCAATTCAGAATTCTCAATGGAGGTCGTACCAACAAGCACCGGTTGCCCGCGAGCATGGCAGTCGCGAATATCGCTGAGAATCGCGCCGTACTTTTCGCGCGCCGTACGAAACACCTGATCCTGACGATCGTCACGAATCATCGGTCGGTGGGTTGGCACCACGACCGTTTCAAGACCGTAGATTTCCTGAAACTCGAAGGCTTCAGTGTCTGCCGTCCCAGTCATGCCCGACAACTTGCTGTACATCCGGAAGTAGTTCTGAAAGGTGATGGAAGCAAGTGTTTGGTTCTCTGGTTGAATCGGCACACCTTGCTTGGCTTCAATGGCCTGATGCAAGCCATCCGACCAACGCCTGCCCTGCATCAATCGGCCCGTGAACTCGTCGACAATAATAACTTCGCGGTTTTGCACCACATAGTGCTGGTCGATCACATAAAGACTGTGGGCCCGCAAAGCGGCCATCAGGTGGTGCATGAGGGCGATGTAGGCCGGATCGTAGAGCGATGCACCCGCAGGAAGCAAACCCATGCGTTGAAGGATTGCTTCGGCGTGTTCGTGCCCTTGTTCAGACAAATGCACCGCAAAGGACTTCAAATCAACCCAGTAATCGCCCTCGGGTTCAGGTTCTTGCGGCTTGGGCTCATGCGCCATTCGACTTAAAAGAGGCGGCACTTGGTTAAGTACGGTGTAGAGCTCGGTTTGATCCTCGGCCTGCCCCGAAATAATTAGCGGTGTTCTTGCCTCGTCGATAAGAATTGAATCGACCTCGTCAACAATCGCAAAGGCAAGCTGCCGCTGACGGCGGTCTGCAGCCGCATATTCCATATTGTCGCGAAGGTAATCAAAACCATATTCGTTGTTGGTACCGTAGGTGATGTCTGCAGCATAGGCCTCATGCTTGGCAGCGCCGTCTTGTTGGGACACGATCACACCCACGCGCAAACCCAGAAATCGATAAAGCCTACCCATCCATTCGGCATCGCGCGCGGCAAGATAATCATTGACCGTCACCACGTGCACGCCTTGGCCAGTGAGCGCGTTTAAATAAGCGGGCAAGGTCGCCATGAGGGTCTTGCCCTCACCAGTGCGCATCTCGGCGATCTTGCCATGGTGTAAAACCATGCCACCGACCAATTGCACATCGAAATGGCGCATGCCCATGACCCTTCTGCTTGCCTCGCGACAAACCGCAAAGGCCTCAGGCAAAAGCGCATCGAGCGACTCACCCCGACTTATCCGTTCTCTAAAAAGCGGGGTTTTCCCGGCGAGCGCCTCATCGGATAAGTCCTTCAACGAGGCTTCAAGCGCATTGATACGCCCAACAACCTGTTGGTATTGCTTAAGCAACCGCTGATTGCGACTGCCAAAAATTTTGGTAAGTAGCCCTTGGAACATCCGCTCGAGTTTAACAGTTTGCCGCGGCAAACCTGCCAATACGCTAAAGTGCGAACAAGAACCATGACGCAACAACATCTACCAAGCAGCCGGGCGATGATCAGCTGGCTCGAACTCGACCCCCAGGCTGCTACGCTGATGCGTGAGGCGCAAAGCCTAGGTCGCCTGCAAGCGCAACTGCAAGCCCACACTGGTTTAAAGCTTGAGGTCTGCGGCCTGCGTGGCAATATGCTGGTGCTTTTGGCAAGTGGTGCGATGGCATCAAGACTCAGACAGCAAAGCCCATCGCTGCTGCGGTTTCTCAGAGCTCAGGGCTGGTCATTTGAGGACATCAAGATCAAAGCAAGGCCTTACCACCAAGCGCCAAAGCCAGTGACGAAAGCGCGAAGTCCCTTGAGTCCGGCAGCAAAGACTGCGCTTGGCAAGCTCGAACAACAGGTAAGCGATCCGGGTCTTGCGCAAAGCCTCAGACGATTGCTTAGGTCAGCCCAACGACAAAACGAGCAAGGGGCTCGCTCGAGCTAGCCTTTTTCGAGGCCTTTAAGCATAGGCCCAGTCTCTTGCGTAACGCGAAGGTGCTTTACTTCGCTCGGCAAAAGAAATTTCATCCCAGGCCGTCTGATCGGCAAGTAATGCCCTCAAGAGCTGATTATTCAACGCATGACCCGACTTGTAGGCAGCGTACGATGCTAAAAGCGGCCTGCCCAGCAAGTAAAGATCTCCGATGGCATCGAGTAACTTGTGTTTGGCAAACTCATCATCCGTGCGCAGCCCCTCATCGTTGAGGACTCGAAATTCATCCATCACAATGGCATTGTCTAGGCTGCCGCCTTGTGCGAGGCCCGAAGCGCGCAAATGTTCGATGTCACGCATAAAGCCAAAGGTGCGCGCCCGGGCAACGGCATCGACGTAGGAGTCTTTGGAAAAGTCGACTTCGACTTCTTGCACCGTGCCATCGATAGCAGGGTGTTGAAAATCGATACCAAAACGCAACTTAAAACCGAAGTGTGGCTCCAGTCTCGCCCATTTGTCACCTTCTCGAACTTCAATGGGCTTGAGGACCTGAATGAAGCGCTTGGCTGCAGCCTGTTCAACCACGCCAGCAGCCCGAATCAAATAAACAAAAGAGCCCGAGGACCCGTCGAGAATAGGTATTTCTGGCGCATCGACCTCGATATGCAAGTTGTCGATGCCAAGGCCAGCGAGTGCAGACATCAGGTGCTCGACCGTAGCCACCCGGGCGACCTGGCCATTATCGTCACTGATGCTTAGCGTTGAAGCCATTCGGGTGTCGTTGACAGCGTGAGCTTGCGCTGGAATTGCCAGCGCAGGCTCTAAGTCGGTACGCCAAAACACAATGCCACTATCGACCGGCGCTGGCCGCAGACAAAGTCTTACCCGTTGCCCGCTATGCAGGCCAACGCCGGTGGTACAAACCGGCTCACGCAGGCTTCGCTGCCTTAGCATCGCGCCCCGAAAAAACCCGCAAAGGCCCGCAAGGCCTTAGAGCTTGGCAAGCATCGCTTCAGCGCTTGATACCTCAAACTTGCCAGGCGCTTCAAGGTTGAACTGGGTGACGACGCCATCGTCGATCACCATTGAAAAGCGCTGACAACGAACACCTAAGCCACGGGCCGTTAGGTCAAGCTCAAGACCCATCGCTTTGGTCAGTTCGGCACTACCGTCGGCCATCATGCGAACTTTGCCTGCCGCCTGTTGCTCACGTCCCCAAGCGCCCATCACAAAAGCGTCATTCACCGAAACACACCAAATCTCATCGATCCCTTTTGCTTTCAAATCGGCGCCATGGCTGACATAGCCAGGCACATGCTGGGCCGAACAAGTTGGGGTGAAGGCGCCAGGAAGACCAAACACGGCAATCTTCTTACCTTTGACGATGTCGCTTGTCTTAAACGCATTGGGACCGACGCTGCAGCCATTGGCTTCAACATCGAAAAACTCAAAAAGGGTTGCTTCGGGCAGGTGATCGCCGACTTTAATCATGGGTTTCTCCGTGGGGTTAAAAGAGCGGGAGTGTATCGGGAAGACCGGGCGCAAGCGCCCGTTCCCCCGCCACTTGGAGGGTGGTTTGGCGAGCGCCTGGGGTGGGGTTCCAGGACGTCTCGCCGCATGAGCCCGCAGGGCCCTTCTGATTTACCAGGCTTAACCCTTCCTAATCAGCCTGCCTGCGCAAAAAGGCCGGTATATCGAGCTTTTCAACACCGCTTTCTTCCAGAGCAGCAACTCGGGCAGAGGCCGCAGCTCGCGGGTCACGCCAAACCGTCGGCGTGTCGAGATTGGGACTGTAGACACTGGAAGCCTGAGCGCTCGCTGCCTGGGCGTTAATCGGCATCCCGCTAGTGACCGATTGGGTGGGCGGTGCTGACATCGCTGCCTGGAATGCAGGTGATGGCACAGAGGGCGAGGAAAAAGCCGAAGGCGTGATTGGCGCAGGCGCAGGAGTTTGACTCAGCGACGGTTGGTGCAACATCGATCCGGAGTGGGCAGCACTTGGGGCTGCGTCATAGGTGCCTGTTCTTGGCAAAGCCACCGGCGAACTCACCAGGACTGGCGGCTTCGTCATGATCCGATTCCTGCCAATGCCGGTTGCAACAACCGTCACCCTCAGGCTGTCGCCCATGTTGTCGTCAAACACAGTACCGTGAATGATGGTGGCATCGTCCGAACAGAATTCACGGATCGTGTTAATGACTTCATTGGTTTCGCGCAGCTTGAGGTTTTGCGCCGCGGTGATGTTTACGATCACGCCACGCGCACCGTTTAGATCAACACCATCGAGCAAAGGCGACGCCACTGCCTGCTCGGCAGCGATACGCGCACGATCCATGCCCGCAGCCTCCCCGATGCCCATCATCGCCTT
>JALQWJ010000003.1:0-16419 GCA_023258775.1 Burkholderiaceae bacterium
TGCTCGATAACGAGGGTAACTTCGAGGGCGGATCAATTATGCCGGGCCTAGGTTTAATGCAACGCTCACTGCACGAAAGAACCGCAGCATTACCCGATGCAAGCGGGGAGTACCTTCAATATCCGCGGCAAACAGTGGATGCAATCGCTTCTGGTTGCCTTCATGCTCAAGCTGGGGCGGTTGAACGAGTATTTCGTCAGTATAAGGACGAGCATCCGAAACTGATTTGCGTTTTATCAGGTGGCGCAGCTCGGATGTTGTCTCCACGCCTTGAAATTGCCCATCGACTCGTCGACAACCTTGTGCTTGAAGGTCTTTTTCATATCGCCAGGCAAATGTCGTCAAAGCAAACGATGGCGAACAGCAACGCGCGTGGTTGATTACACAGCGCTCGGTTCATTGAACAAAGCAAGTCTTCTTGCTCAGCTTACGATTCATTGAACAGAGCAACTTTGATTGCTCAATGTCCGGTTCATTGCACAGAGTAAGCCTGATTGCACCGCCTTTATGTTGATGCTTAGTGCCCGAGTATTTTGGATAAAAAGTCCTTTGTCCGAGCACTTTGAGGATCATTGAAAAATAAATCGGGAGGTGCTTGTTCAACAATTTGCCCCTGGTCCATGAAAATCACACGATCGGCAACCGCTTTGGCGAAACCCATTTCATGAGTAACCACAACCATCGTGATGCCCTGCCCTGCCAATTCGATCATCACATCAAGCACCTCCTTAATCATCTCAGGGTCAAGCGCAGAGGTTGGTTCATCAAATAGCATGATCTTTGGACGCAAACAAAGCGACCTCGCTATCGCTACCCGCTGCTGCTGACCGCCTGAAAGCTGTAAGGGGTATTTGCCCGCCTGCTCAGCAATCCTTACCCGCTCGAGTTGTTGCATTGCGCGTTCTTCGGCTTCCTTGCGCGGGACCTTACTTACCCACATCGGTGACAATGTTAGGTTTTCAAGAACGGTCAAATGAGGAAAAAGATTGAATTGCTGAAAAACCATACCGACTTGCTTTCTTACAGCATCAATTGCCTTGACATCATCGCCAAGGGTTATACCGTCAATCACAATATCGCCCTCTTGATGTTCTTCGAGGCGATTAATGCAGCGAATCAAGGTTGATTTACCCGACCCCGAAGGTCCGCAAATGACAAGCTTTTCGCCTTTCAATACATCTAAATTGATGTCCCTCAACACATGGAACTGATTTCCGTACCACTTATTGACCTTGGTAAAGCGAATGATGGTCTCGCTCATAGCAACAGGTATCCGTGAAAAAAGTCTTAGCGTGCCTTTGAACGCGAAAGCTGAGCTTCGATCCAAAGACTATAGCGCGACATGGCGTAGCAGCCTACGAAATAAATGAACGTGATAAACAAATATGCCTCAAGCTTAAAGGGACGCCAGTCAGCATCACTATTAAGTGCTAATCCCAGTGCCCCGGTAAGTTCGTAGAGACTCACAATCGTAACAAGCGAGGTGTCTTTAAAAATGCCAATGAAGTTATTCATGATTCCAGGCACGACCATAGCAAGTGCCTGGGGCAACACGATCTTTCGCTGCGTCTGCCAATAACTCATGCCAAGTGATTGCGCTGCCTCAACTTGACCCTTCGGAATAGCCTGCAAGCCGCCACGAATAACTTCTGCCATGTAGGCCGCAGCAAAAAGCGTTATGCCTATAAAAACCCGCAACAAAACATCAATTTTTGTACCGGTAGGCATCAATAATGGAAACAGAAACGATGCCATAAACAGCACTGAAATCAAGGGAACACCGCGTATGAGTTCGATATAAACCGTACAGACCGCACTAATAGCGGGCATATTCGAACGCCGCCCCAACGCGACGATCACACTCAGCGGGAAAGCAGCAACGATCGACAATGTAGCGAGCAACACCGTGAGTGGTAAGCCACCCCAGCGATCTGTCTCCACAACACTCAATCCAAACCATCCGCCGCGAAGCATGACAAATACCGCGACCATGACTAACGGCCAGAGCAGTACAAGCCACTTGCTCCAAAGCGCCCTTGTACAACTGGCAACCAGCAGCCCCAACAAGAGTATCGTTGCAAGCAATGGGCGCCAATGTTCTGCGTATGGATAATATCCAAAAATTATAACGCGATACTTTTCAGTAATGACGCCCCAGCAAGCCCCCTCTCCCATTGCCTGCTTGCAAAGTGCAGCATCTGGCGTCCATACCGGATGAATCAAGGCCCAAGCGATAAAGTCAGGGAGTGTTTGCAAAAATACCGCGAACAAGATAAGGGTTGTTATCGCACTGAATCGACTGCCAAACAAATGCGTTCGCAAAGCCGCAATCAAGCCTTGTTCAAGTCGTGGCGCTTCTCGTGCTTCAACCTGCGAAAATACCTGCGCCTTATAGCGATCCATGCGCTTTGCCTTTGGGCTTATCGGCTGCTGAAAGCTTCAAGATTTATCGCTCTTGAATGGCCGCACGAGCGTTGTACCAATTCATGAACGCGGATGTGCTCAAGGAGGTCGTTAGGTAAACAATCATAATGATCGATATACATTCAACAGCGCGACCAGTTTGATTAATCGACGTATTAAGAATTGACACAACATCGGGATAACCGATCGCTACGGCTAGGGAGGAGTTTTTAGTCAGGTTGAGGTATTGGCTGGTAAGCGGCGGAATAATTACCCTTAATGCCTGGGGAAGAAGTACAAGACGCATTTGCTGTGACGGCGAAAGTCCGAGTGATTGAGCAGCTTCACCCTGTCCACGTGGTACCGACTGGATACCTGCTCGAACTACTTCGGCAATAAATCCAGCGGTATACAGCGTAAGACCGATCAACACAGCAAGAAACTCCGGGGTTAATGCACCTCCGCCGTCAATCGCAAATGCTCCCATCTCCGGGTAGCGCATTTCAGTGGGCGCGCCTCCAAACAACCAGCCTGCGAATGTACCCACGAACAAAAGTGCCGAACTGACTAACCACAAGCTCGGCGCCTCACCCGTTTGCTCAAAGCGCTGAAATTGTCGTCGTCGCCAGTAACCTACAGCAATAAGTCCTGCAACAAAGCCAAAAAGTGCGCTTGCATGACCGATGGCCCACTGGGGTAGCGGAAAATTGAAGCCACCTTTGCTAAGGTAGAACCCCGCTCCAAATACCCAGGGCTCGTTTGGCGCAGGAAGCATTTCGGTGAGCAGGAGATACCACATCAGTAATTGGAGCAGTACCGGAACATTGCGAAAGAACTCGACATAGACCTGACATAGGCCCCGCAATAAGGCATTTCTCGAAAAGCGCCCAATGCCAACAGCCGTTCCAATAAGGGTAGCAAACAATATGCCAAGTAGCGCAACACGGATTGTGTTGCTCAACCCAACAAGAATTGCCTTCCAGTAAGGATTACCCGAATCATAGGGAAACATGGTTTCACCTATGTCGAAGCCAGCAGGTTGCGTCAAAAAACCATAACCACTTTGAATGCCACGTAAGCGCATGTTCTCGGTGGTGTTATGAAAAAGATATGCCCCGATCGCTATCAATAAAAGAATCAGAATAAGCTGAAAAAGCTTCGATCTGAAGGCTTCGCTTCGAATTGACCAAGAGGAAATCGGCGGGGGGGCAGGCCTTGCTGCGAGCATTTCATCGGCAGCTCGGGCCGAACGCACGACCTGACCATGAACCTTAGGATTCATAACAGTAATGACACGCTTGAGCGAGTGAAGCAAACTTTCTGTCGACCCATCGAGGCGAGTAGCTCAAAAATTTGAGCAGCTAGCCTCGATCAAGCCGACAAACAAGGCTTAGCGTAACGGGGGTGCGTATTGCAGACCGCCCTTGCTCCAGAGGTTATTCAAACCACGCGGCAATTTAATTGACGACTTTTCACCGACGTTTCGATCGAACATTTCACCGTAATTGCCAACAGCCTTGACTGCGCGAGCCGCCCATTCCTTGTCAAGACCGAGGAGTTTGCCCATATCTTCGGACGTTCCAAGCAAACGTTGAATCGGAGGTTCAGTGCTCGACTTCATCTGATCAACATTCGCTTGGGTTACGCCATATTCTTCAGCTTCAAGCAATGCATTGAAGGTCCACTTCACGATCGTGAAAAACTCTTCATCACCGCGACGAACTGATGGGCCAAGGGGCTCCTTTGAGATCAGATCAGGAAGAATCTTGTGTTCTTCAGGATTTTTTGCTTCCTTCGCACGAATACCTGCCAAACCAGAGGCGTCTGTGGTGTAAGCCTGGCAACGTCCGGCGAAATAAGCGGCGTTCGCTGCCTCGAGCTTTTCAAAGACAACAGGTTTCAAATTCAAGTTATTCGATTTTGAAAAATCTGTCAGATTCTTTTCTGTAGTCGTACCGGACTGAACACAAACGGTTGCACCCTTGAGTCCCTTGGCCGAATTCACTTTGGTCTTTGAAGGAATCATGAATCCCTGACCGTCATAGTAGGTCACCCCTGTAAAGAGCATGCCAAGCGAGGCATCACGTGTCAGTGTCCAGGTCGTATTGCGTGAAAGCACATCGACTTCACCGGCCTGCAGGGCAGCGAAGCGCTGTTGGGCCGTGAGCGGCACAAATTTCACCTTGCTTGCATCGCCAAGCACGGCTGCAGCGACTGCCTTGCAGACGTCCACATCGAGCCCAGCCCAGTTGCCCTGGCTGTCAGCCTGCGAAAACCCGGGTAAACCGGTACTCACGCCACAGATCAACTGACCACGCTGCTTGACCGCATCGAGGGTTTTGCCAGCATGGGCCATACCGGAGAAAACGGCTACCGAGCCAATAACCAAGGCCGCTACGCCTGCTTTCACTTGCTTCATGTAAAACTCTCCCATTGTTTGATTGGATGAAGGCCTCCATATCGGCAAGCCTATGCCCGGCAATGTAACAAAGCTGTCGCGTCTCGGGGCGATTTCCCTAGAACTTCTCACGAAAAGATTCGCTAGCCATCGCAGCGTGCACGCCACGCTGCATATCGATTCGGGACAAAAGCCACAAGGCCAGCACGAAAAAAAGGCCAACGCAAGCGAGTGCAAGGCGCTGCTGACCATCGGTTAGCCATACAATTAAGCCGTAGAGCACAGGCCCAAGAATGGCGGCCAGCCGTAAGGCAAAACCCCAGAGCGCAAAGATCTCCGACTGGCGTCCAAGCGGCGCAAGCTGAGCCACCATGGCCCGGCCAGCCGATTGACTCGAGCCCATGTTGAGACCAGCAAGCGTTGCCGCAAGCCAAAATGCCTCTCTGCTTTGACCGAGTACAGCGATGGCAACCATGAGCATCCAGGACACTAAGGTAATGGCAAGTGCTCGACGATCGCCAATCCGGTCTTGAATCCTTCCGAAAAAGAAGGCACCGAGTGCAGCTGCGATATTCACGAGGAAAATAAGTATCATGGTTTCGGTCTGCTGAAAACCCATGACTTGCTCTGCGTAGACCGCTGCAAGCGTTATGACCACGAAGATGCCTGCCTGGTAGGCCACGCAACAGGCCAGTAATCGCCTAAGGTCAACTAGCTCGGCGGTACGACGCCATGAGGTGCGCAGCCGCAGCCAGCCACCTTCCCAGGACGCTGCACTTTGCCCGCCTTCAACTTGTTGGCGCTCCCGCAGAACAGCAAGCGCAGGAAGGCTAACCCCCACATAGATAAGTGCAACGATCCATAAAGTTACCGGGACGAACTGGCTTGCGCTTTGTCCTTGGGCTTTTGCCTGCAAGACCCAGGCTAGCGATAGACCAAGGGTCAGCATCCCACCGAGGTAGCCGAAACTCCAACCCCAACCTGAGACACGACCGTAGGCGCTGGGTATTGCAAGCTCGCGCAAAAAAGCTGCGGTAAAGGTTTCACAAAGGTTGAAGGCAAGACTTGATAGGGCTAGCAGTGCAACCGCCATCCAGAGCACTGAACTATCAACAAAGGCCAAGCCAGCAGTGCTAAGCCCGCAAAGTAGACTCGCCCAGAAAATAATCGGACGCTTCCCCCCACGGCGATCTGCCCACATGCCAAGCGAAGGCAGCGCAAGCATGGTGAGGAGCGAGGCGCCTGAGACGGTCACAGTCCAAAGCAATGTTGCCCAAGGGGCAGCCCCTGCAATCACACCAACAAAGTAAGCTGAATAAACGGCGGTAAGCACAACCGTTGTGTAGCCTGAGTTTGCGAAGTCCAAAAAGGCCCAGGCGACAACTTCACGCGGAGCAACGCCTGAGCGTAAATGGCTTTGCATCGAACCCTTGAGTGCCAGCTTCAATCTCCTCAGAGCGCTGCAATACCCGCCTGCGCAATCTGAGCATCTTCAGTTGATTTCACGCCTGACACCCCAATAGCCCCAATGCAATTACCGTCAATTGTGATCGGCACGCCACCTTCAAGCATGCCCTCAAGCAGTGGCGCAGACAAGAAACTTACCCGCCCGGCATTAATCATGTCTTCATAAACCTTGGACTCTCGCCTTCCCAAGGCAGCAGTTTTTGCTTTCGCAACGCAGATTTCGGCAGCGATGGGCGCTGCGCGATCGAGTCGTTGAACCCATAGCAAATGACCACCATCGTCCACGATTGCAAAGGCCACGGCCCAGCCCTTCTCGCTTGCAAGTATTTCACAAGCGCTTGCCATGCGCTTAACGTCTGAAAGTTCGAGTACCCGCTTGGTCAACATTGCCGTTTTCCCTCACCAAAAAACGACTATTGTTACACCAAGGCAGACACATTACCCAAGGCAGCTGCATCGAACAGGTGGCCGATGTGCGGCTTATGACTGCAGGCAATGCCTGACTTGTTCTAAGGCAGAAGGATCCTCGATGGTGGTGAGATCGCCTGGATCACGCCCTTCGCAAAGTGCCTGGATCGACCGACGAAGCACTTTACCCGACCGAGTCTTGGGCAGGATTGATACAAAGTGAACACGTGAAGGCCTTGCCACCGCACCAAGTTGCTGATCGACCGTCTTCATTACCTGGCCCTCAAGTGCGAGTCGAGAACTGGCATCGTGAACCAGTGAAGCATCCTTGAGCACAGCAAATGCCACGGCAACCTGACCTTTGAGTTGATCTGCAACGCCGACCACTGCGCATTCCGCAATCGATACATGCGAATTGATCGATTCCTCGATTTCTCGGGTTCCCAAGCGGTGACCAGCCACATTGATCACATCGTCGGTACGGCCTAAGATGAAGTAATACCCATCTTGGTCTTTGATGCCCCAATCGAAGGTTGAATAGGCCATCACCCCAGGGATCGAGTCAAAGTAGGTTTTTCGAAATCGATCGTCGTCGCCCCAGACAGTTTGTAAGCAACCAGGCGGCAGCGGGGGCATGATCGCCACAACACCTTTTTCTTCTGCGCCGACCTCCTGCCCTGTGCTTTCATGCAAAAGGCGAACGTCATAACCGTACATCGGCAAGCCAGGACTTCCAAGTTTGGTCGGCAAATCGGATTCAACGCCTTTGGCGATAGTCATGATTGGCCAACCCGTCTCGGTTTGCCAGTAATTATCAATAATCGGCACTCCGAGTCCATCGGCGATCCATCGGGCGGTGGGCTCATCGAGAGGCTCACCCGCAAGAAACAGCGCCTTGAGCGAAGAGGTGTCGTAGCGACGCAATAGGGCCGGGTCCTGCTTTTTGAGCACTCGGACTGCTGTTGGCGCAGAAAACATAACAGAAGGTTTATATCGTTCTACGATCTGCCAAAAAATACCGCCGTCAGGACGAACTGGTGTACCCTCATAGAGAATCGTGAACATACCTGCGATTAGAGGTGCGTACACAATGTAAGAGTGGCCAACCACCCAGCCGATATCACTCGTGCAAAAGTAACCTTCCCCAGGTTTGCCTGGAAAAATATGCTGCATCGAGGCCGCTAGCGCAACTGCATAGCCTCCCACATCGCGCTGAACTCCCTTTGGTTTGCCGGTTGTTCCAGAAGTATAAAGAATATAACTTGTATCGTTAGATTCGAGCCAGGTTACCTCCACGGGCTCATCAAGATGCGCCTCTCTAAGTTGGGCATAGTCTAGATCCCTGGATGTCACAAGTTGCATCGGAGCAAGCTTGCGATCAAACATGATTACCCGCTCAGGTTTGTACCGGGAAAGTTCAATAGCCTCATCGAGAAGTCCTTTATAAGGAACAACCTTGCCACCGCGTGACCCGCCATCTGCGCTCACAATGACCTTTGGGCCTGCATCCTCGATACGAGAGGCTAGCGAGTGTGAGGCAAAGCCACCGAATACCACGGAGTGAATGGCACCAATGCGCGCACAAGCCAACATGGCAAAGGAAGCCTCTGCAATCATGGGCATGTAAATCAAAACACGATCACCCTTGCCAACGCCCTGGGCTCTTAGCATCGCTGCAACTGCGCAAACTTCACGCAACATCGCGCTGTAGCTGTAGGTCCGCTCTTCCTGGGTTTCAGTCGAGACAAAAACAAGCGCTGCTTGGTCGCCTCGCTCATCGATATGTCGATCGAGTGCGTTGTGGCAAAGATTAGTCTTGCCGCCCAAAAACCACCGATTTATTGGAGCCTGCGAGTCATCGAGTACCTGCGCAAATGGTTGGTGCCAATCGATGAGTTTGGCTTGTTCAGCCCAAAAACCCCTAGGGTCGTCGATTGATCGACGATGAAACATCGCGTAGCTACCCATGAGCATGTCCTCCCGATAAACGATCAGGAATATTATGCCGCTGCAACTGACAATTGGCTGACGCGCTGCGAGCAGCACATGAAAGACAGGGCCCAAGGGCTTGAATGCAAGAAGATTTATGTTGAAAAGCCTTTGACATGAGCGGCTTATTCGCTTAGCCTGCGCGCATGTTTAAACACTTGGACGTTTGGCATGCATAGTCACGCAGTGCGGAACGCATGGCGGTCTTGCGCGAGCTTGCTCTGCGTTTTGCTGTTGCAAATAGTCTTGCTTGGTAATGCCAAGGCTAACAACACCTCGGATGGGCCATTCACTGAGAGCGTGAGTCTGCCCGCTGAAGTGATTGTGCGGTCTCTTTCCTTAATGGGAATTACCTATCGCTGGGGCGGAAATCTGCCAGAAACGGGCATGGATTGCAGCGGCTTTGTTCGTCATGTGTTTCACGAGGCTGCAGGACTCATATTGCCTCGCAAGAGCGAAGAAATGAGCCGGGCGGCGACGTCGATCGGTAAAGAATACTTACTCCCCGGTGATTTGGTGTTTTTCAACACCCAGCGACGCGGCTTTTCCCACGTTGGTATTTACCTCGGTGATGACAAATTTGTACACGCCCCCGCCAAAGGAAAATCGATCCGGATCGACTCCATGGGCGATCGCTATTGGGTCAGGCGCTTTGACGGCGCCCGCCGAGTCATGGGTGAGCTTCCCAACCAGGATCCTGCAGCGCTTGACCAGCTTATTGATCGTACGCTTGCGCGTATCGGTGTCCCACTTCATGAACTTGAGGGCTCGGTTCACGCGTCTGGCACAGCCTCAGCGATGGCAAATCAAAGTAGCGGCGGTCTTTTTTCAGGTGCCCAATGGCGCAGACAAGCGGCAGCAGCACAGGCGTACATTGAGGAGCAACGCCCGTATGCTGGGGCGGCAATGACTGTGGCTGATACCCGCACTGCTTCAAACCACGAGGCTAGGCCATCGCTGATTCCTGCCATGCAACAACAAGCCGCCAAAGCGAAAGCAAAACCCAACCAAACCAAACCGGCAAGTAAGCCTAACCAACGCAAAGCAAAACCAAGCCAGCGCCCTAAGGCACAACGTGCTTAAGTAAGCCTGCCGAGCGATCTTCACCCTCTTTGAGACATCTACAGCCTCGTTGAGACATCTTCAGCCTCATTGAGACATCTTCAGCCGCATTAAGCCATCTACAACGTCGTTGAGATTTCCACAGCTTCATGGTGAGCTAGGCAGACCAAGCATTTGTTTCCACTTGGCAAGCGAAGCGAGCATCGCCTTTTCGCCTTCTGCGATCGCTTCAGGCCTTGTGCTGAAGTCAATCGCTGAGCGCTGAAAAACCTCAGGGCGAAGTACCAGGTCAGCCTCTGAAAGCTCGGCTTGGCCGAGGTGTTCGCCCATGATGTTAATGGTTTGCATCAGAAGTTCGCCTAGGCTCTGGGTTGCCTGAAACTGCGGCTTGGCAGAGATATCCACCGCGAGCACACGCTTTGCACCCATTGAACGTGCCAAGCGAACCGGAACCGGCGAGGCCAGGCCGCCATCTACATACTCGCGACCGGCAACTTGTACAGGCTGGAAAACGCCAGGGACCGCTGCAGAAGCTCGCACCGCGATCCCTGCATTACCCTTATCGAAAACAACCAGTTTGCCGGACCAAAGATCGACCGCAGTGGCGGCAAAGCGACGGGGGAAGCGCTCAATGGGTTTGTTGGCAACATGACGATTGACGAAATCGGCAAGCGCTTGCCCCTTGAGTAGGGCTCGAGTACTAAACGCCCAATCTCCAAGCGATGATTGGTCAAAGGAAAGCGCAACCGAGCGTAAGGTAGCGGCGTCCATTCCACTTGCCCAAAGAGCACCAACGAGGGCCCCTGCACTGGTGCCGACCACGAAATCGGGTATGAGCCCAGCACGCTCTAAGACCTGGATCACCCCGATATGCGCCAGACCGCGCGCAGCTCCGCCTCCTAGCGCAAGTGCCCAGGGCGATTTTGCGGATGTTGAAGGTCCCGCGGGGTCGACGGGTTTTTCTCCAGGTGTTCCTAGGGATCCAAGGTCGTCTCTTGTTGGCGCAGTGCTCGCGCAACTTTGTAACATGCCCCCGGCACACAGAAGACCTAAAAACTGCCTCCTCCTTTTGTTCAGCACCGACTCCAATTCAGTAAACATAGTCTTTAGGTATTAGATTGCAAATAGGAATAATTTCGTTTAAGATGCATTCATTGGATATCTAGCCGCGCAAACTCTGGCCGAAGCAAACTCTGGCCGAACCTAGCTGTATAGACGACGTAGTCATAGACGCCATAGATCCGATAGCCGCCATGGTGGCAAAAGGGACCGTAGAGGCCAGATACGCTTCTTCATACATTTTTTATTCATTACGTTAATGCCATGATTCGAATAAAGTTTTTACTGCTAATCGGATTCACTACACTAATGGCCATTGGCACATCAGCCTGGTCTGCGAATGCCGTGAATATATATTCTGCGCGGCATTATCAAAGCGATGACAAGCTATATGCCGCTTTTACCAAAAACACAGGCATACAGGTCAATCGGATCGAAGCTGCTGACGAAGCCTTGCTCGAACGACTCCGCAGCGAAGGTAACAATAGCCCCGCTGATGTTTTGATTCTTGTCGATGCTGCTCGATTATCGCGCGCTGCGTCAGAAGGTTTGTTTGCACCCAGCGATTCCGATATCTTGCGCCAACGAATTCCAGAAAGGATGCGATCAAGCAAAGAGTCTCAAGGCTATGCTTGGTGGGGGTTTTCAACACGGGCAAGAATTATTGTCTTTAACAAGCAACGCTTTGGCGACAAACCGCCTTCGAGCTATGCATCACTCGCCGACGCGCGTTTCAAAGCGGCGATTTGCACACGTTCGGCCGCCCATCCCTATATGCTCTCGCTGATTGCATCCCAAATCGAGCATCGTGGCGAGTCTGCGACCCTCAATTGGGCAAAAGCAGTGGTCGCAAATTTTGCTCGACCGCCCCGCGGTGGTGACACCGACCAGATTCGCGCGAGTGCAACCGGCGAGTGCGGCGTTTCCTTGACCAATACCTATTATCTGGCAAGGCTCATGCGATCAGCAAAGGCAGAGGATCAGGACGTCGTCCGCAAGATAGGCTTTATTTGGCCAGATCAGGATGGCCATGGAACACATGTCAACGTGACAGGTGGTGGCATCGTCAAACATGCGAAAAACCGAGAGTCGGCAATGCGATTTCTTGAATTCATGGCAGGTGATGAGGCGCAGCAAATGCTCGCCGATGGCAACAACGAATGGCCAGCGGTGAGTTCGGTGAAGATTAACAACCCCGCGCTCGATGCAATGGGACCATTCAAAGCTGACAAACTACCGATTGCCACCATCGGCGCAAAGCAATCGGCAGCTGTACGCCTTGTTGATCAGGCTGGCTGGCGTTAGAGACTAAAGCGTGACGGGTCTGAACCGTTGCGGACTAATCCCTCCAAGGGCTAAACTGTCCCCCCGAGGGCTAGTCCTTCCAAGGGTTAAACGATTATGGTGCTAGCCACAAGCGGCAATTACTTTGATCTCGACCAGATACTTTGGGGTTGCAAGCTTGGCTTCGACCGTGGCGCGCGCTGGCGTATGGCCCTTGGGTACCCAGGCGTCCCAGACTTGGTTCATCGCGGCAAAATCCCCGATATCTGCCAAATAGATTTGCGCCTGCAATATCTTTGTTTTATCGCTTTGCGCTTCAGCGAGCAAGCGATCGATGGCGTCGAGTACTTGTTGGGTTTGCCCCTTTACATCGGCACTGGTGTCCTCGGCAACCTGGCCGGCAAGGTAAACCGTCTCACCGTAAATAACAGCATCGCTCATGCGAGGACCGACGCCAATACGTTTAATTTCAGTCATTGGAATTGAACTCCTTGGATTGGTTTGCAGGTTCGCGTTGGCAAGCGCTTGAGGGCTGAATGAGTCGAGTCCAATAGCGCTTAACGCGGTTTCGCTCGTTTTGCCATCGGATTTCGCCATCGACCCCGATATGGATCTCGATAGCGCCCTCAAGATCGGTTCGGCGAAGCGGGATTGTACGTTCGCAAAGACGGTTGAGCGTTTCCCTTTGAGGGTGCCCGTATCGGTTTTGGTACCCTGATTGCACGATAGCTGCCGCTGGTTTCCAGTAATCGAGCCATATCGCAGCGCTACTGTTTGCCGCCCCATGATGTCCGAGCAACAAAACATCAAGTGCTCTCCCTGGTTCAGCCGGCTCATGCAACAACACCGAAGCTTCCTGCAATGCGGGTAAGTCACCAGGCAAAAGCAGGCTTCGACCCTGATGTTCGATCAGCAGTACACAGCTGTGCGCGTTTCGGTTGTTCCTGCTCACCTTACGCAACAACGTCGGTGCTTCAATGACCGGTTGCAATCCACGCTCCGCTTGCGGCGCGCTAGGGGGTGACGGATGAAGAAAACGTAATCGGGTTTCACCACTAAGGCCTCGGTCTTGCTCGACCCCGTCGCGAGCGGGTCTGCTCTGGTCATTTGGTCCAATTATCTCCACGCCCCGATGACAGGGTTTCACGTCCAAGCCACCGAGACTTGGTTCGGTGTTTGGTGAGCCCGAAAGAATTTGACCAATTCGCAAGTGCCGCTGAAGACTTAAGGCTCCGCCGGTGTGGTCAAGATCGGCATGGGATAGCACCATCAGGTCCAGGGATTCAATGCCGCGGCTTCGTAGTACAGGCAGGATTGACTGAAAGCCTGCGTTTCTTCCATCGCTTCTCGCATCTAGACTCCAGGCGGGGCCGCTGTCGTAGAGCAAACTGAACTTAGGGGATTGCACAAGGACAGCACTACCCTGTCCAACGTCAAAAAACAGTATCCTTAGTTCACCCTCTGCTGGTCGATCGTCTGGCCAGAACATCAGTGGGAGCAGCAAGAGTGCCACCGCCCAGCGTGGCCAGGGCGCAAGCGGCCAAATCAACATCACGCAAGCAATTACGGCGATTGCGATAATACCCTCGGGCGGTAAGGCGCTATGACTGCTAATCCATGTCCACTGCGCCATCACATCAAGCAAACTCAAGCTCTTTTCTGTGATGACACTCAGGTAATACAACGGTAAGGCAGCCAGCGAGCTTGATATCGACGCAACAAAAGCTAATAAGAGTGATGCTGGCGTGATCACGAAGCCTATCCAGGGAATCGCAAGCGCATTGGCAAAAGGCGCAACCCAGGAAATTTGCGCAAAAAACAGCACGGAAAGCGGAATCATTGCCACACTGGCTGCCCACTGCCCTCGAAACGCCTCATGCAAGCTGGACTTGATCGATTGCCAAGCGACGAGCGACCGCTGCTGTTCAGGATTTATCGGTCGCTCCATCGCCTGACCGCTCAGCACAAGCGCTGCCACCGCGGCAAAAGAGAGCCAAAAGCCTGCGGAAACAACTGCCCAGGGGTCAATTAAACAAACAATCACACCTGCACAAGACAAAACAGCCTGTGGAGCATGGCGCCTACCACTTAGGCTCATCAGCCCTGTCACCAGCACCATGGCGCAGGTTCGCTGTGCTGGCAGTCCGAAGCCTGCAATTAAGGTATAGGCAATTGCACCGAAGCTTGCGAACAAGACCCGCGGCACAGCCATGGTGTGCCAGCGCATACTGAGCAAATTCGATGCGCCCACGAGGCGCAACAGGCCTACCCCAAAAAAAGCGGAAAACCCTGCGAACATGGTCACATGTGAACCCGAAATCGACAATAAATGACCGACACCGGTTCGATTGAAGGCATCCCACTGTTCCGGGTCTAACCCCTCCCCGCTGCCAATCACAAGCGCTTCGATCACTGCCATCGCACGTGCCAGATGGGGCGAGGTCGCACTTTGGTTGTCAGGATCTCTCCCCGACAATCGTCCGCTGCGGTCGGGATCACCAGCAAGAAAACTCGCCCTCAACGACAGGCGTAACTGTTCACGCGCACGATGCACCCAGGCAAGCGGATGCATGGCGATGTCTTCAAGCTTTTCGATATGGGATTCTGGTGCAGCACCCCGGGCGACCCAATCCGATTGAAGGGCAAGACGCTCTAGATCCGATCCACCAGGATTACGCTGAGCATGTAATGCCTTTAAGCGTAAGTCCATGTGCCAGACGCTGCCGGCACGAATGCTCGCGATTGCAGAAGCCGCTGCAGGCGGCGCCCCATTGTTGTGAGACGCTCTCGTCGATACGGCAGCAGAAAACTTGGACGCATTAATTTTCACAAGCACCGTTGAACCGACCGGGCACCAGGAAGTAGCTTGTACGCAGGCTTGAACACGAAGGGGAAAGCTCGCGCTAGGCGGAAATTGCTCATGACGAACAAGTCCATCGACAAAACCACGAAGCACGAGGCGCTCTCCCTCGAGAGGCAAAGGTAATCGGTTTTTCAGCGCAGCATCGGCCTGCAAACTCGCCCAGAAGAATCCCGCAAGAAAGCTCAGGATTGGCCATGTAAGTGCGCCCGCCTGTCCAAAACCAGTTCCGAAAGCACGCGCCAAACCAACGAGGCCAAAACCCAGTAGGCTAAGGCTCAGCGGGACAACAGCAATCTGCCACAACGGATCAAAACTAGCCTGCCACAGCGGGCCAGCTATCCCAAGCGTAGCGAAAAGTTGCTTAAGGGTCGGTATTTCTGCAAGCTGTTGAACAAAGAGGCAGCCGGCCATGAAAAACCAACCCGGATGAAGGCTGACGGGTGCAAGAGGATTCACCCTTGCAGAGTCCTAAAGCGGACTAATGTCCCTACAACAGCTGTTTAAATCGCAGCAGGTTTTCAGCGAAGGCATCGTGCAACGCCACCAGGCTCTGCCCTCTTAGCGCTGCCAGACAGGCCGCAATTGCGGGGAGTTCACTTGGCTCGTTAGGCCGATCAGCTTGATCAGTGAACCAGCTTGGTCGAATATCGGGCGCGTCAGTCTCGAGCAGCATGTTTCGAAGCGGTAAGGCTTGGGCAAGTCTGCGGATGCGTCGGGACCCTTCAAAGGTGAGTGATCCGCCAAACCCGAGCAACATCCCTTGCCCGATCAGTGCCTGGGCTTGCTGCTCACTGCCGTTAAATGCGTGAATAATGCCGCGGCGTATATTGAAGCGACGAAGTGCCGAAAAAACCTGATCCGCCGCCCGACGGGCATGCACAATCACCGCAAGCTCATAGCGCCTGGCTAGTCGTAATTGCTGCTCAAAAAACCATTGCTGGCGTTCAATAGGCGGGTGACCTGGATATAAATCCAAGCCGATCTCGCCAATAGCAAGCAATTTATGATCCGATCGATGCGTGAGAACCCAGGCCTCGAGTTGGTCGATATGCGATGTTTTAGCAGTCTTAACGTACAAGGGGTGAATACCCAAGGCATAGTGGACGCCGTCATTGCCTTGTGCGATGGCCAGTACGCGCTCGAAGGCACTTGTTGACACCGCGGGGACGATCCACTGCCTGACACCGGCATCAATCGATCGCTTGATCAGCGCATCAAAATCCGCTTGAAGCTCGAATGCATCCAAGTGACAGTGGGTATCGCACCAATTGAGACGATCAGCGCCAGGCTCAGACCTCATGCTCTTTTAACCTCATGGCCGCATACCATCGACCTATCAATCAAATTACTTTAACTTTCCATTTTCCAATACGACGAGCCGGTCACAGTCGCTTGCTAGCGACTGATCATGGGTCACAAGTAACAGGGCTGTCCCGGATTCGATCGCAAGTTCACGAAAAAGTTGAAAAACCTGAGCTGCGCTTTC
>JALQWJ010000003.1:16429-20796 GCA_023258775.1 Burkholderiaceae bacterium
ATTACCTGTTGGCTCATCGGCCAGCACACAGGCAGGGTGATGAACCAAAGCCCTTGCAACCGCAACTCGTTGCCGCTCACCACCCGATAAGGCCGACGGACGATGCTCAAGCCGCCCTGCCAAGCCCAAACGGGTGAGCATGGCGGCAGCGCGCTCCCTAGCCTCATGGGCTGCAACTGCTGCGATCCGAAGCGGCAGGCTAACGTTATCAATAGCGGAGCATTCTTCGATAAGGTGATGAAATTGATAAACAAATCCGAAGCGCTGATTGCGCAGGCGATCAATGGCAGTCTCCTTCATCGACCCAAGCACTTCTCCCTCCCAGCAGATCTCTCCTGCATCGGGCTTTTCAAAGCCCGCAAGCAAATGAAGTAGCGTGCTTTTCCCTGCGCCCGACCGACCCATGATGGCAAGCGATTCGCCCACACGAAGATGCATCGAAACATCACGCAAGATCGAAATCGGTTTACCAACGGCAAGACCGATATAAGATTTCGATAAACCTTCGACCTTGAGTAAATCAACCATGTCGCAATGCTTCAGCAGGTTTGGTGGATGCCGCGCGCCAGCTCGGATATAGCGTTGCCAGGAAAGATAAACATAAAGAAATCACTGCGACCTCGAGTAGGTCGCTCACATGCAAGTCAGTAGGAATCCGCTGCAAGAGATAAATACCCTTGGGCAAGACTTCAAAGCCAAAAATACGCTCTAAGAACCGCAACACAGTATCGAGTGAAACCACCAGCAAGAGTCCCAAGCCAACACCCAAGCCAGTGCCAAGCCCCCCTGACGCAAGCCCTTGAAGCATAAAAATTCTCATCACTGACCACTTCCCAGCACCCATACTTCGCAAGATTGCGATATCGGCGCGCTTGTCGACCACGGTCATGACCAGCATCGAAACCAGATTAAAACTTGCCACAGCAACGATGAGTGTGAGGATGATAAACATCATGCGCTTTTCGACCTGTACAGCTTCAAACCACACACGGTTCTCCTGCGACCAGTCGCGCAACTCGTAACGATCGTCAAGCAACTGGGCAAGTTCGCTTGCGATCCGGCGCACTCGCAGTGGATCATCAGTAAGCATTCGCCAGTGCTGCGCCTGCGATCTTCGAGTTAGCTTTAGCGCATCCTCAAGATGAATCAGTGCTAGCGCGCTATCGTATTCATAATGGCCAGATTCAAAAACGCCAGCCACCTCAAACTGACGAATGCGTGGTGCAAATCCTGCGCCATGATCGCCCAGGTCAGGCGCCATGACCACGATTCGGTCTCCGGCGATCACTCCCAAACTTCGGGCAAGCTCACGGCCAAGAATAATGCGCCAAGCTCCCGCTTGGAGTGACTCGCGCAATGTCGCTGGCATTGTCGCCACCATGCTCGAGACACGGCCCTCTTGCGCCGGATCGATACCGCGTACCAGGGCTGCGCGCAACATGTCATCGCGGGTGATTAACACTTGCAAAGGTTCAAAAGCTGCGATGCCAAGCACCGAGGGGTGTTTGGCAATGGCATGCCGCATCTTTTCATCTTGGGCCTGTGGCTCGGCCCGTAAATGCAACTCAAGGTGCGAAACCACCGACAGCATACGATTTCTGACCTCCTTTTGAAAACCGTTCATCACTGATAAGACGGTGATCAATGCAGCAACGCCAAGCCCTATACCAAGCACCGATAAAAGCGCAATAAAAGAAATGAAACCGTTGCCCGTCGGATTCGATCGCCGACCACGCCAGTAAGCCCACGCGAGTTGCCATTCAAATTGCATGGAAAGAGTGTGCCACAGCCATACAATGTGGCTTATGGAGCCGAGTACCCCACCCCCGCTGAAGGCTGACGTCGCCCCCCGGATTTATGTCTTGGATGGCTACTTACCAAGCAGGCAATGGCCTGAAATCGAATCGGCCTGGCAAGCAGTCTTGGCAAATTGCGAATCGATCAGTCGCTGGAGCGATCCTGCGGCCACACCCCGAACGCTTGCCCTGGAACACTGGCTTTGCGATCAACTTGGCTGGCAGGCGGTTGCCTTGGATGGCTTGTCCTGCTGGCAACTCGATGCCCATGAATCCGATCGCACTCGATTGACCGATCCAGCTTGGGCAACGCCGCAAGGTCTGTTGTTAACGCCTTGTCACTTTTATGTACGTTTGGACCATGTTGGCGTCTCCTCGTTGAAGGACAGGGATTTGAACCAACTCGAGGCCAACGCATTACTCGCAAGCCTCAACAATGATCTCGCAAGCTGGTCAACATGGTTTGGATCCAACATCACGCTGGTGAGTCTTGACCCCATGCACTGGCTTTTGAGTACCGACACGGGCAAGCTTGATCTTCAAGGCTGTGCGCTTGCAATGGCTGAAGGACTTAATGTTGAGCAGTATCTGGCCCAAGGAAGCGCTGCAAAGATCTGGCGGCGTGTGCTAAATGAGATTCAAATGATTTGGTACGAGCACCCGGTTAACGCTGCCCGTGCCCAGGAAGGCCTACTACCCGTTAATGCGCTCTGGCTGGGTGGTGCCCTAAGACCTGGCCCCCAAATTGTTAAGCGTCGTTTCAGACTTAAGGGCCAAAAGGATTATGTGAAAGGATTAGAACGTTACACGCATAAATCCGAGGATCAACAGCCATGCGAGTTAGTGATCATGTCGCTCGAAGCTGATCAACTCAGGCCCGAAATCGTCCATCACGGCCTACAAACCCTGCAGTCTGCGATTTCAACTGCGCCAGCCGAGCAAGCTTTTGAGTTGCTTGTGTGTTCAGACCATGCCTGGGAACACTATCGCGTGGTAAGCGATCAGCGAGCATTAAAGAAAGCGCGCTTACATCATCGCTTGATGCGATGGTTGGGCGGCAAATAAACATGGCGTGTAGGCTAAGCTCATCCTGAGGCAAGACCAAGCATGATGAGGAATCGACATGTGGACCAAAAACTTGAACAAGCACTGCTTGGTCAGGGGTTCAACCCAATACTGGCCCGGGTGTATGCTGCACGAGAATTACAATCAGCGGAAGACACAAAACTAAGCCTTGACGATTTGCTGCGACCAGACAGCCTTGCTGGTATCGAAGCAGCAGTCGATCTATTATTTGATTCGATCATGCGAAACGACAAGTTACTCGTTGTCGCGGACTATGACTGTGATGGTGCAACTGCGTGTGCTGTTGCAATTCGCGGCTTGCGGATGATGCAGGCTAAGGTTGACTATCTCGTACCCAACCGAAGTGTGCACGGCTACGGCCTCACGCCCGACATCGTTTCCCTCGCCATGAAGCACCCGCGACTCGGTCAACCGAATCTGCTCATCACCGTCGATAACGGTATTGCTTCACACGAAGGTATCGAAGCTGCCGCAGCTTTCGGCCTGCCCGTGCTAGTGACTGATCATCATTTACCTGGCGAATCCCTGCCAGCTGCCAAAGTGATTGTTAATCCCAACCAAAGCCACTGCCGGTTTCCCAGTAAGCATCTGGCCGGTGTTGGCGTTATGTTTTATGTATTGCTTGCCCTGAGACGACGATTTCGAGATCAATGTCCTCAACATCTTGCAGCCCAGGCAGGACTGCAACACCTACTCGATCTCGTTGCACTTGGTACCGTCGCTGATCTGGTAAAACTTGATCGCAATAATCGCGCCCTTATCAACGCTGGCCTGCAGCGAATCAGGCAGGGAAAATCGCAAGCTGGGATCAAGGCCTTGATTAGCCTTGCAGGACGACATGCCCCGCAACTTGAAGTCGCTGACCTAGGCTTTGCTATCGGTCCACGCATTAACGCTGCTGGACGCCTAAAAGATATAAGTCTTGGCATCGAATGTCTGCTGACTGACGATGCCGTGCAGGCAGAGCAACTTGCCCGTGAGCTTGATGCTATCAATCGCGAACGACAAAGTATGCAAGCGGACATGCAACAACAAGCGCTTGAGGCATTGCCCATCGTTGGTACCGATGGGCCAAGTATTGTCGTCTTCAGCGACTCCTGGCATGAGGGGATTGTAGGTTTGCTGGCCTCGAAACTAAAGGACCAGTTTCACCGCCCCACGCTTGCGCTTGCCCCATCGACCGATGCCCGCATGCTGCGCGGCTCGGGCCGGTCGATCCCCGGACTACATCTTCGCGATGCACTCGATTGGGTAAGCAAGCAATCACCGCCAACCCTCGTACGTTTTGGCGGTCATGCGATGGCCGCAGGTTTTTCAATCTGGCGAGCTTCGCTTAAAGATTTCGAGACACTTTTTGCCAAAGCTGTTTCCAGGCTAGCCGACCCAGAGCAACTGCAGCCTGTTATCTGGACCGACGGTTCGCTTGAACCTAGTTGGCTGCGTCAGGACTGGATTCAAAGTATTCACGACGCTATCTGGGGTCAG
>JALQWJ010000400.1 GCA_023258775.1 Burkholderiaceae bacterium
GGCGAGCTCTCGGAACGCGCCCAGCAGCAAGTTTTCCTCCACGGTCAGCTTCGGGAACAGACGCCGCCCCTCCGGAACCAGGGCCACACCCAGGTTGACGATCTCTTCCGTCGAGAGTTTTGTCAGATCGTGCCTGACGCCATCGATCTCCAGGTTGATTTCACCCTGATCGGGCTTGACCATGCCCATCACGCATTTCATCAGCGTGCTTTTGCCGTTGCCGTTGGTGCCCAGCAAGGCCACGGTCTCGCCCTGGTTCAATTCCAGGGAAACGCCCATGAGGGCGCGCACCGCGCCATACCCCGCATGGATGTCTTTGATGTCTAGCTTAATCGCCAAGGTAAGCCCTCTGTACGTCCGGGTTTTGAATGATGGTTTCAGGCGTGCCTTCGCAAATGATGCGCCCTGTGTCCAGGCACACCACGCGATGCGAGAACTTCATGACCGCTTGCATGATGTGCTCGATCATGATGATGGTGATGCCCAACGCGTTCAGGTCGAACAAGATTTGCAGCACTTCATCGACCTCTGCCCCGGCCAGCCCGGCCAGCGCCTCATCGGAAATCAGCAGCTTGGGCTTGGCGGCCATGGCACGCGCCAATTCCATCTTGCGCAGCTCTACTTGGGACAGCTGTGCAGACAGGGTGCTGGCCTTACCTGCCAAGCCCATGCGCTCCAGAATGTGCATCGCCTCGGTTTCGGCCTTGTGCCCGTTGATTCCGCCCACATACGCCAGAGGCACCATGAGGTTT
>JALQWJ010000401.1 GCA_023258775.1 Burkholderiaceae bacterium
AGGCTAGCTGCGGTGGCTTGGGGCGAAACCAGCGTATTGGAAAACAAAGCAGTTTTGCGCGAACGCGTGCAGGCTTATGTTGCGCTTACCAAACCAAGAGTGGTCATGCTGGCTGCCTTTTGTGCACTCATTGGTATGTTGCTAGCGAGCGACCGCTGGATTGGTTGGCCGCTTATCCTTGGGGCAATCAGCGGCATTTCCTTGCTTGCGGCGGCAGGCTTTGTACTGAACTGTCTTATCGAGCGCGAGATCGATGCACGCATGGCGCGCACACGCTGGCGACCGTCGGCACGCGGTGAAGTGGGCAATCAGCAAGCGGTTGGTTTTGCGTTCGCGCTAGGGCTTGCCGGTGCGCTACTGCTTTGGCAGTGGGTCAATGTCCTTACGATGTGGCTCACGATTGCAACCTTTGTCGGCTATGCGATTGTCTATACGATTTGGCTAAAGCCAGCGACGCCCCAAAATATCGTCATTGGTGGTGCCTCTGGTGCGATGCCGCCGGTGCTTGGCTGGGCTGCTGTAACGAATGAGTTGACAGCGCCTGCCTGGATTTTGTTTCTCATTATTTTCGTGTGGACCCCCCCGCACTTTTGGGCGCTTGCCCTCTATCGCTTAGAGGACTATCGCCGAAGCGGTCTGCCGATGCTGCCAGTCACCCATGGGCCGCTGTTCACGCGACTCAACATTCTTCTCTATAGCGTCTTGCTTGCTGCGGTAGCCCTCTTTCCCTACTTAATGGGTATGAGC
>JALQWJ010000402.1 GCA_023258775.1 Burkholderiaceae bacterium
GCCCAAGATACGCTGAACCACGGGATCCGTGCTGCTGGCCTTCATCTGGTCAACGTTGGCTTGTGTGATGCCATATTCTTCAGCTTCGATCAAAGCGTAAGCCACCCATTTGACAATGGCAAAGAACTCGTCATCACCACGGCGCACGCTGGGGCCAAGGGGTTCTTTGGAGATCAACTCTGGCAGGATCAGGTGATCATCGGGGTTGGTCGCTTCTTTGTTGCGCACAGAAGCCAAACCAGAGGCGTCCGTGGTGTAAGCCTGGCAACGGCCAGCAAAGTAGGCTTTGTTGGTGGCTTCTTGAGTGTCAAACACCACAGGCTTCATGTTGAGCTTCATGACTTTGGAGTAGTCATTCAGGTTCTTTTCAGTGGTGGTGCCTGATTGCACGCACACGGTTGCGCCTTTGAGCTTGGTGGCGCTGGTAATTTTGGATTTCTTGGGAACCATGAAGCCTTGGCCGTCATAGTAAGTCACGCCTGTAAAGTGCAAGCCCAAAGAGGCATCACGGTTCAGGGTCCAAGTGGTGTTGCGTGACAAGATGTCAATCTCACCTGCCTGCAACACTGCAAAACGCTGTGCCGCGTTCAGGGGCGTGTATTTGATTTTCGTGGGGTCGCTGAGCAATGTAGCTGCAACTGCTTTGCAAACGTCAACGTCCAGGCCAGACCAAACACCTTGACTGTCGGCTGCAGAGAAACCTGGCAAGCTC
>JALQWJ010000403.1 GCA_023258775.1 Burkholderiaceae bacterium
TCACCTCACGCATCACAAAGGCATGAATATCGGGCGTGACAACAGGTGCGGGTGAGTAGGCTCCCATGCCTCCGGTATTCGGTCCGGTGTCAGCATCGCCCAGCCTTTTATGGTCCTGACTCGATGCGAGGGCGAGCACATGTTCACCATCAACCATCGCAATGAAGCTTGCCTCCTCGCCTTGTAAACAAGCCTCAATGACAACGCGAGCGCCGGCCTGACCAAAACTTTGGTCCTTGAGCATCCAGTCGATGGCTTGATGGGCGTCTTGAAGACTTTGGGCAACGACAACGCCTTTGCCGGCGGCTAATCCATCTGCCTTAATGACGATGGGGGCACCTTGCTCCTCGACGTAGCGGTGCGCCAAGTCCGGATCGGTAAAGCTTTGATAATCAGCGGTAGGAATACCAAATCGGGTCATGAACTGTTTGGCGAAATCCTTTGACGACTCAAGTTGAGCCGCTTCACGACTAGGGCCGAAGATGGCCAGTTTTCTCGATTGAAAATAATCGACAATACCCGCTGCAAGTGGTGCTTCGGGCCCGACCACGGTGAATCGAATGCCTTCTTGAATCGCGAAGTCTGCCAGGGCCACCTGATCGCTCAAAGCCAGGTTTTGAACCTTGGGTTCGTGCGCTGTTCCTCCATTGCCCGGAGCGACATAAACTTGTGTGACTTTAGCCGACTGCGCTAGTTTCCAAGCAATA
>JALQWJ010000404.1 GCA_023258775.1 Burkholderiaceae bacterium
AAATGGAAGCCTTGCCTTGTGGCCATTACCCTGCCGAACAGGCTAGCGAGCAAACCCTGACAGCCTTTGAGGCGTTTTTTGGCTCAGTAGCGCGCCGGAGCTAGTTGTTAAATCCCTAGTAGAGACTGGCCATCCAAGCTAGTATCAGCGGCCACCAGCTTTGCTAGCTTTTGCTTACGGCAGAATACTAGTGGTGATGGTGCCCCCCCGCAGAGTCGAACTGCGCACCAACGGATTATGAGTCCGCTGCTCTAACCAAGCATGAGCTAGGGGGGCTCCAGGGCGGATTATTTCATAAGCGCTGCGTTAAGTGTTTTTAGAGGGGCATCAACTCAATTTTCTTGGCCACCACCGCCTAGTTCAAAGCCTGGCTCTTTCATCTGCCAGAGCAGGAAGCTGAAGAGGTCGCTACTGCGCATGATCGTCTGGCTCAAACTGCTACCTGATCCATGACCGCTTTGATAGTCGAGCCTTAGTAACACCACTTGACGTCCGTCCTGAGCTTGCGAAAGCCGCGATGCAAACTTTGTACTCTGCCAGACATCGACGCGACTGTCGTTAACGCCATGCATAAGCATCACGGCTGGATATCGCTTTCCGTCTTCAATGGCGTGATAAGAACTATTCCGTAATAAAGCGTGAAACTCTTTTTCGATTGATATAGTTCCATATTCTGGAATTTGTGCGGCTCCGTTTGCACGTTGCT
>JALQWJ010000405.1 GCA_023258775.1 Burkholderiaceae bacterium
AAGACGAAGACGAAGAAGCACCGCTTGCGGCGATGGGAATAAGCATTTCACCCCGTGTGTTATTTACGAATCGTGGCGGTGGTGTCCGCCGTTTGGATTTTGATTCTGAGGTTGCTGCTCCTGCTGTGAGTAGTGAATACTTATCATCGGTGTCGTTCAAAACCACATCTTTAACACGATGTGACCAAGAAAGTATTGGTGAATGCGGCGTATGCTATTCACAGCTTCCATTACGCGCCAACCACGTCTTTACGTTGTGCGGACATTTGTTCTGTTTGCGTTGTTTATTGAAATGGTGGGATAATGCCACCACCTGTCCGATTTGTCGTTCGGAACTATTTGTTGCTGATGCTGCTGATGCTGCTGATGCTGCTGATGGAAGAGGTAATGATGCCCTCAATAACATTCTAGGTGAAGAAGAAAATGAAAGCAACGAAGAAGGCGGCGGCGGCGTCGAAGAAGAAGTAATCATCAACAGTAATAATGAGGGGATTTGGATGCGACGTGAATTTTGGAACCACCGTGTTGATCATTTAATTGAAACTGACGACGATGACGACGACCATGACGACGTAGAAGAAGAAGCCAACGGTGGCGCACGAAGCGGAGGAAATGTGAGTGCGGATGCGGAGGCGGATGCGGAGGCGGATGCGGAGGCTGACAATGATGGAACGGTGGCAAGAAGACGTCTTGTCTTCT
>JALQWJ010000406.1 GCA_023258775.1 Burkholderiaceae bacterium
CTCGTGAAGACTTACAACAAGGAGGTCGAGCGCCAGCGCCAGATGGTGCGCAAGGCAGAGCACTCCCAGAACATGCTGGTGCTGATCACCGAGGCACTGAGGCAGCTCTTGCAGGATGAGGATTTTTATAACGTCTTGCGGGCCGAGGGGCTTGACACCCTGCCCCGCTTTTTGGAGCAACGCATCCGTGGCACAACCTAAGCAAGCCCTTCATCCAGCCCCTACGGTGCAGGCAAAACCGCAAGGAGATGAACTGGTAAGCCAAACCAAGACGCCATGGAGCGAACCCATGAAGGCGTCCGAGCCGATCAAGACGGGCTTTTCCCTTGATACCCTTCAAGTACCGATTGACGCGTTGCTTCCAACGCGTGCGATTCACAAGGGTGTGTTGAGCTCGGTGAAGTTTAAACAGATCAAGGATTCAATTGCCGAGGTGGGTCTCATCGAACCCCTCTCGGTGATCAAAGCCGAAAAGGCCCAAAGCACCCTCACGAGCTACGCACTGCTCGACGGACACCTGCGGGTGCTGGCGCTCAAAGACTTAGGTTTCAGCACGGTCACCTGTCTGCTGGCGAGTGACGATGAGTCTTATACTTATAACGCCCGCATCAATCGGCTCTCCACCGTGCAAGAGCACTACATGATCAAAAAGGCGATCGAACAGGGCGCACCCGCTGAGAAGATCAGCCGTGCGCT
>JALQWJ010000407.1:0-433 GCA_023258775.1 Burkholderiaceae bacterium
CAAAAGAAGTTTTTGGTTGCCTTGGGCGCAGCAGGTGGCAAACGAGAAGCCCATCGTGTGGAGCAGGGCGATTTATCGCGGGTCACACACGATCCTTTGTTGGCCCAAGTACGGTACCGATTGCGCAAAGAAAAAGGTGCACCCAAGGATGGCAAAAAGATGGGCGTCTCTTGTGTTTTCAGTCGTGAAAATGTGGCCCCTCCCGATGCCTCTTGCAACATCGAAGGTGATGGCAGCTTGAATTGCCACGGGTATGGGTCGGTTGTCACTGTGACTGCCAGCTTTGGCATGGTGGCAGCTTCGTTGATCTTGAATTTTCTTGCCAAGGACTTTGAAAAAGCCAAAAAATGACGCTATAATTTAAGGCTTGAGTAAAGGGGGGTCGGTAGCTCAGTCGGTAGAGCAGCGGACTTTTAATCCGTTGGTCGCGAGT
>JALQWJ010000407.1:459-694 GCA_023258775.1 Burkholderiaceae bacterium
CACTCAAGATCTTTTCAAAAACCCCGCAATGCTTTCGTTTTGCGGGGTTTTTTCTTGCTCAAGTTTTTCAAGCTCTTCTGACCAGGCCAACCACTGTGCCTCCAATTCTTCCAAGGCTTGGTTCACAGTCTTCAATTGTTTGCCGGTTTCGGCAATGGCTGCAGGTGACAGGGCTTGCGTTAATTGATGTTCGAGCGCATTTTTTTCCGCTTGAAGTCGATTCATTTCAGCATCT
>JALQWJ010000408.1 GCA_023258775.1 Burkholderiaceae bacterium
CTCTGAAGCCTCCTGGGTGAGGGCAATTCCGAAGTCCGCAAGCAGTGTTAAAAAAATGATCCATTAAATCAATGGTTTACTTGCGGACTAATCGAGAGGGTTTATTTTTCCATACGCTAGGCGGAGGAAACAGCCTTGCTTTTGTCGTACCAAGCGTTGGCGCGAGGAAGCTGAGGGTGGTTGCGGGTGGGTGAGGGCGATAGAGGGTGTTAAGAGAGAAATAAATATGAAAACTCACTCGACATCGTTGCGCTTCTTCTCAGAAGTGGGCACGGACATCGGCACTTTCAGGCCCGTTGCATCAACCTCAAGAAGCCCTGACCCCGCGGCCGAATTGGTGATCAAGTGGGGCGCCGCGGCCTCGCGCAAAGGCCAAGGCTTCTAGCAGCAGGTCGCGTTGCGCGCGGCTGCCGCCCAAGATCTCGTGGTTGGGCAACGCCTGTTCAAGCTCTAAAACCGCTACGCCCCAGCGTGACTGCGCAATGGCAAGAAAGCCGTGGTTCGCATGCCTGATCAGGGGAGCCGTTGGGCCATCGATCTGCGCTAACCATTCTTCCAGTTCATGCGCTGCGCCAGCCATAGCAAGGCTCAGACACAAGTGAAAGTCCGCGAAGCGAATCCCGGGTTTGGCAAAGTACTTTCGGGAATGGATAGAAAGCGCTGCCCACTGGGCGGGCGATACCTCGACGCCGC
>JALQWJ010000409.1 GCA_023258775.1 Burkholderiaceae bacterium
CTGGCGCCCGGTGGCCAAGTTCGAGGAGCGCGAGGACTTCCTCTTCTTCCTGACCGCCAACGGCCAGGTGAAGCGCACCGCGCTGCAGGAATACCGCAACGTCAACAAGGCGGGCATCATCGCGCTCGGCCTCAAGGAAGGCGACCGCCTGGTGGACGTGCTCGTGACGAGCGGCGCCGACCACGTGCTCCTCTCCACGGCCACCGGCATGTCGATCCGCTTCGACGAGAACGACGCCCGCGTCATGGGCCGCAGCGCGGCCGGCGTGATCGGCATCGACCTTGCCGACGGCGACGAGGTGGTGGGCGGCATCGTCTGCGACGACACGCTCGACCTCTTCACGGCCTGCGAGAGCGGCTTCGGCAAGCGCACGCCCATGAAGGAGTACCTGGTGCAGAGCGAGGACGGCTCGACGCGCGCGCAGAGCCGCGGCGGCAAGGGCCGCATCGACATCCGCACCGACGGCCGCAACGGCCGCGTGGTGGCGGTGCGCGCCGTCAGCGACACCGACAGCCTGATCTTCTCCTCCAAGTCCGGCATGGTGGTGCGCATCCGCGCCGCCGACGTCCGCTGAGCTTCCTCCGGCTGTAAACTGGGGGCTTGAGGAAAATATCTAAGTCTGATACGCTTAGATCTGTATGAACCCGGACCGCTTTACCGTCAAGACCCAGGAGGCCCTCCAGGCCG